>JACCYN010000203.1 GCA_013696465.1 Pyrinomonadaceae bacterium | reverse complement strand
TTAAATATCGCCGCATGATCGGGTTGTTCGCCTTCTTCTACGGCGCGCTGCACCTGACGACTTACGTCTGGTTCGACATGTTTTTCCACGTCACCGAGATCGTTCAAGACACTTTCGCGCGCCCGTTCATCCTTGTCGGGATGGTGAGCTTCCTACTTATGATCCCGCTTGCCGTGACTTCGACCAACCGGATGATTAAACGGCTCGGTGGCAAGCGTTGGAGTCGTTTGCATAAAACAGTTTACGCGGTCGCTCTCGGCGGCGTACTGCACTACTATTTGATCGTCAAAGCCGACACGACGTGGCCGCTCCTTTTTGCTCTCGTGCTCGCGATCCTGCTCGGCTACCGCATCTGGGTTAACTACAGTGACGAAGGCAAAACGAAACCTTTATCCATCGCTCCGCCCGCCCCGCCGCGCCGCTAAGTCACCCTCATCTACCTTTAAATCGCGTTCGGACGTGGCACAATTGTGCCATACGAAATGGGCGGATCATCCCATATCTATTCGCTTCGATAGGGAGTAGAGTGCAGCGACCGAGATTTAGATTAAGATTCAGACTAAACGCCTCTCGCCTCGTGTAGTTGTTTAGCCAACTTAGTTAAAACTTATGAGCAAGGTCATCTCCTGCCCTGCTTGCAGGCGGACGATAGCTGTCAACGCCAGAGACTGTCCGTCCTGCGACTACTCCTCGCGCGGCGTGGAGATTTACGTCTTTGCCGTCTTCCTCGCCGTTGTCGTACCTTTGACTGCGCTGCTTGGATATTGGGTAGTGGTGAAACCTTAGCATTAGTATGGGGAATTTTGATCTAAAGTTGTTAAGGCTGAGCTACGGCACAATTGTGCCATATAAAATGGGCGGATTGTACGATGCGCGGCGGGGTCGGGAAAAACTATGATGGGTTTCGCACAGGTATTAACTGATCGAAACCCTCGGACATAATTTCAGGAGTCTTCCCCCATGGAATCTAAGCCGATGGTTTTCCCTTTAACCTTCTGGCGCGGTTTATGTTCTTGAAGAGGAGAACGGTAACTCTCTATGCACCGGCTCACGCGACACCTGTTATTTTCTTCTCGGAACTATTAACGAACCAGAGCATTGTGTTAACGACCGGCGGTGATTGGGCTGCGATCAGAAACCCTTCCTTGCCAGCGCGCAGAGGTGATTTAGCCGTCCGCCGGTAAAACTGATTCCTCGTTCGCCACCCCCTCTTCCCCCGGAAGGTAGCCGCGCGCAACTCGTCAGAGTTACGGGCGGCTGCTTTTTGTACGTCACACACGCGACGCAACACTTCGTTTGAACACTTGATCTCTAGACGCGCGCTCGGCTACATTACCGTCTCACCCGGAATCAAGTCCCGCGAACGTCTTAAGCCCGATCGCAAATCGCGCGCGGACTTTCAAGTGACCGCCCTTCTCGCTCTTATTTTTACGAAAGGAAGCATCTCTTCGTATGAAAGTTTATCCGACCAACTCGATCCGCAACCTTGCAGTTATCGGTCACGGCGACAGCGGCAAAACGCAACTCGTCAGCTCCCTGCTCTACGCCTCCGGCGCGACCCCGCGCTTCGGCAAAGTGGACGAAGGCACGACCACGACCGATCACGACGAAGATTCCATCGCTCGCAAGATCACTCTCAACACCGCGCTCGCCCATCTCGAATACCGCGACACGAAGATCAACTTGATCGACGCGCCCGGCTACGCCGCCTTCGTCGCCCATGTGCGCCCCGCGCTCCGCGTCGCCGATTGCGCGCTCGTCGTCGTTGACGGCGTGAACGGCGTCGAGGTGCAGACGGAAAAGACTTGGGGCTACGCCAACGAATTCTTAACGCCGCGCATGATGGTCATCAACAAACTCGACAAGGAGCGCGCCGACTTCGGCGCGGCCTTAGACAGCGCGCGCAAAACTTTCTCGCGCGCCATCGTCCCGTTCACGCTTCCTATCGGCAAAGAAAAAGATTTCAAGGGCGTCGTTGACATCGTTCACATGAAGGCTTACGAGTACGACGAGAACGGCAAAGCTCAAGAACGCGAGTTGCCGACCGCGGGGCGCGACATCGTTGACGCCGCGCGCGAGAAACTCATTGAAGTGATCGCCGAATCGAACGACGCCTTGCTTGAGAAGTATTTTGAACAGGGCACGCTCGACGACGAAGATTTGCTTCCGAACATTAGCGGAGCGATTGCGTCGAGCCGCCTCTGTCCCGTCTTCGCCGTTTCAAGCTTGACGCTTGTCGGCTTGCAGAATCTGCTTGACGGCATTGTTGAATACGCTCCCGCGCCCGACGCGCACGAAGCCGAACACGGGCGCGCTTCCGCCGATGGCGACGGCACGGGTGAATCCTTGACGCGACGCTACGATGCAGGCGAACCGTTTTCGGCTTACGTCTTTCGCACCATCGCCGATCCGTTCGCCGGGCGCATTAACGTGATGAAAGTTATTAGCGGTCACGTTAAAGCGGATGCCAGCGTGCTTAACTCTTCGCGTGGGGCGCAGGAGCGTCTCGGCGCGCTCCATTCGATGCAAGGGAAACAACTCGACAAGATTGACGAAGCGAGCGCGGGCGACATCATTGCCTGCGTCAAACTCAAAGACACGCAGACGGGCGACACCCTAAGCGATAGATCGCAACCCATCGTTTACGACGGAGTGCAATACCCGGAAGCGGCAATCGCCTTCGCCATCGAGCCGAAATCGCGGCAGGACGAAGAGAAAATAAGCGTCGCCCTCCACAAGATTTTAGAAGAAGACCCCGCGCTTCATTTCTCGCGCGACGCGCAGACGAAAGAGTTTCTGCTTTCAGGTTCGGGTCAACTTCACGTCGAAACCGTCGTCGAGAAATTGAAGAAACGCTACGGCGTCGAGGTCGCGCTGCACCCGCCGAAAGTTCCTTACAAAGAAACGATCACGCAGCGCGCCGAAGTGCAGGGGCGGCATAAAAAGCAGTCCGGCGGGCGCGGTCAGTTCGGTGATTGCAAAGTCGTCTTTGAACCGTTGGGGCGCGGCGAGGGTTTCGTGTTTGAAGATAAAATCTTCGGCGGCAGCGTGCCGCAGCAGTTCCGCCCGGCGATTGAGAAGGGCATCGTCGAAGCGGCGGCGACGGGCGCGATTGCCGGTTACCCGCTCGTTGATTTCAAAGTCGTCCTCATTGACGGCTCATACCACACGGTTGACTCGGACGAACACTCTTTCCGCGCGGCTGGTCGCAAAGCCTTCCGCAACGCGATTGAAAAGATTCGCCCGACGCTTTTAGAACCCGTGATGGATGTCGAAGTAGTCGCGCCACAGGAGAATTCCGGCGACATCATGGGCGACTTGAATTCGCGGCGCGGGCGCGTGCAAGGCATGGAAATGCGCGGCAAGAATCAAGTTATCAAAGCGCAAGTGCCGATGGCCGAGATGCTCAACTATCAATCAACTCTAAACTCCATCACGGCCGCGCGCGGCTCGTATCACATGGAGTTTTCGCATTACGATCCGGTGCCGGGACAGATCGCGCAGAAGGTGGTCGAACAGGCGCGGGCGGAAGGAAGGATCAGGGCGGAAGAGGAAGAATAAAACGCGAAAGGGTGACTGAAGCCGGGCAGTCACCCTTTTTATTTCGACGCTTCTCTTCTCACGCTCCGCAAATATTACCCAACTGAAACGTCACGCCGTTGTGATCGTGTCGCTGCCACAAATAGCGAAACTAAAAGAGCGTGTACATTCGCGCCACACATCTCTGTTCACAGCGACGTTAATCGTCACGTCGCTCCTGCTCGTCGCAATCTTCTTCGCAGCTAAATTCGATTTAAGAAAGGGTCTTTTCCGCCCGCGCGCCGCCGTAAGTTCTTCCGCCGCTTCGATGGCAAGGATGCCGCAACTCATCCTGTGGGCGTGGGAGCGACCTGAAGACCTGACTTTCATTGACACGCGCACAACGGGCGTCGCCTTTCTCGCCGGAACGGTTTTCCTCAGCGAGGATAAAACAATCACTCGACCGCGTTTGCAACCGCTCCGCGTCCCGCCAAACACGCGACTCATCTCCGTAACGCGCATTGAAACTGACCGCCGCGCGAAGCCGTCGCTCTCTGTCGCGCAACAAAAGGAAACGGTGCGCGTGATCCTCGAATCCATAAATCGTCCCGGCGTCGCGGCCGTGCAGATTGATTTCGACGCGAAAGATTCGGAGCGCGAGTTTTACCGCGAACTGCTCTTCGAGTTGCGGCGGCGTCTGCCCTCGTCGCTGCCGCTCACGATAACTACGCTCGCCTCGCGCTGCGCGAGCGACGAGTGGTTAAAAAATTTGCCGATTGACGAAGCGGTGCCGATGATTTTCCGCATGGGCGCGGATGCGCAACAGGTGCGCGGACTCCTCGCGTCGGGCGAAGACTTCAAATCCCCCGCGTGCCGTTCGAGCGTCGGCATCTCGACGGACGAACCGCTTCCTTCCAATTCATCTATCTTCAAAAATCGCCGCACCTATGTTTTCAATCCGCGATCTTGGTCGCCGGAAGCTTTCGCGCGCATCGCGCAAGAGGTACAGAAAAGATGACACATAAATTCCCCCGCATCTTCATCGCATTCACGCTCACCTTCGCGCTGCTCGCTTTTTCTTCACCGCCTGCGCAGGCGTGCGGACCCGACAGCTTGCGCGCCGTTTTCAGCTACAGCAAACACCCTGATCTGCCGCTCGACGGCTTCGCGCGCGGTCGCCTCGGCGTGCTCCGCAACACTTATGCGCGCTCGTATCTGCTTGTCGCCTACCGCTACATGACAGGCGCGGGATTGAACGCGGATGAGCAACGGGCGCTCGTCAGTTTATGGAATGAGCGTCTGCAAGATTCGTGGGAGCGCGAAGAAAAAGGGGCGGACGCGCTCGATCTGTGGCTTGCAGCGCGCGGCAAAGTTTCCGGCGCGGATCAAGGACCGCAAGTCAACGTCTATCGCCGCAAAGAGTATTCCTCATACCACAACTGTTCGAGCGACTCGTTCGCGTTTGCGACGCGCACGCTCAACGAACGTGCCGCGAAGTACGGAGCAACTGATCAGCGATTGAAAGATTGGGTGGCGGCGCAAGATCAGGTTTTCGCCAACTGTTCGGGCGACGCGACTATTCCCGCCGCGCTTCCCTCGGACGCAGATTCTCTCGCGCGACAAGATCGAAACTATCAGATCGCCGCCGCCAACTTTTACGCCGCGCGCTTCGACGAAGCGAAACAACTTTTCGACGAGATCGCGGGCGACGCCGCCTCGCCTTACTCGAAACTCGCGCCCTACCTCGCCGCCAGAGCCTTAATTCGCAAGGCATCACTCAACTCCGACGAAGAAGGAATTGACAAACAAGCGCTCGCGCAAGCCCGCGCGCAGTTAGAGCGCGTGCTGGCCGACAAGAATTCGAGTGAGAATCACCGCGCTGCGCGCCGGATGCTCAACCTCGTCAGTTACCGTCTCGACCCGGAAGCGAGACTACAGGAACTCAGCCGCGAAACCTTGCGCCCGAACTCAGGCGAAACGATTCGTCAGGACGTTTGGGATTACACTTTGCTGCTGAACAAACTTAGCAACGAAGACAGCTACAGCTCGCTCGACGAGCGGAAGTACGCGGAAGTTCCGAAGACGATCAAAGAAATTGAAGTCGCGGATTGGCTGTTCACTTTCCAGATTAACGACAAAGATGCGGCCGCTCATGCGACCGAGCGTTGGGCGGAGACGCGCGCGCTGCCGTGGCTCGTCGCCGCTCTTTCAAAAACAACTCATGACGATCCGAAACTCGCCGAACTTCTCGCGGCGTCGGAGAAAGTTGATCGGGCGTCGCCCATCTTCCCGACCGTCGTTTACCACGCGATTCGCCTTTTGATTGACGCCGGAAGAACTGACGAAGCCCGCGCCAAACTCGACCGCGTTCTCTCCGATTCCAAACAGTCCTCGCTTCCGCCTTCGGCTGCCAACTCATTCCTCAGCCAACGCATGACGCTCGCACGCGACATGCGCGAATTTTTGCGTTACGCCCAGCGCATACCCGTCGCCATCACTTACGACTACAACGGTTACGAGTTGCCCGAAAAAGCGGAAGACCTTGCGAAGGAATCGAACACGCGGGAGTTCGCGCGCGCCCGTCCGAGTTTCGACACGGACGCCGCGCAAGCCTTAAACTCGGCGATGCCGCTCGAAGTTTTGTCCCAAGCCGTGGCGGGCAACGCGCTTCCTACCCACTTGCGACGCGAACTCGCGCTCGCCGTCTGGGTGCGCGCCGCCCTGCTCGACGACGACGAAGCCGGGCGCGCCGTCCTCCCCACACTTAACAAGCTCGCGCCCGAACTGCGCGAACATCTCGCGGCTTATGCCTCAGCCGATTCGACTCACGCACGCCGCTTCGCTGTTCTCTTCGCCGCGCTCAAGAATCCCGGCTTGCGCCCGCTCGTCAACGTGGGCGTCGGAAGACTGTTGCCAATCAACGAACGCGAAAGCTTCCGCGACAACTGGTGGTGCGCTTTCGAGGAAGCGGCAACTTCAGACGATCAAATCTATCGTCCGGCCGCCGTCACCGCCGCGCAAAACAGATTTCCCGCGCACGCGCCCCTGTTCTTAACCGAAGCGCAACGCCTCGAAGCGGCGCGTGAGATCGCCAGTCTCGCCCGACTTGGCGCTGGCCCCAACTACCTTGCCCGCCAAGCCGCGCTCTGGGCGAAAAATAATCCGAACGATCCGCGTGCGCCCGAAGCTCTCCATCTTGCCGTGAGATCGACGCGCTATGGCTGCGTTGACAAGGAAACTGAACAAACCTCGCGCGCGGCGTTTCAACTTTTGCATTCGCGCTACGGAGAAACAATCTGGGCGAAACGCACGCCCTACTGGTTCAAAGGCTACGACTGAGGGAAGCGCGTTTGAAAATCCGTTGAGCGCCTTCGCAATTCAAGCCACGCCTCGAAGAGTTCGGGCTGCTGCAGCCAGACTGTAAACCATTCTGCGATCTCCGCTTTCTCGGCGCGTTTCCGCTCGTCAACCTTCGGGTTGCGCGCGATCATCTCCGCCCGCCGCTTGCCCTTCAATACGGTTTCCCGCACGCGGCGCAAACCTTCCGCGTCCTTTGTGCGTGCAAACTGTTTGCGTAAATTCTCCAATCTTTTTATCGAACTCGTCGCTTGCGCGAAATCGGAAAACTTCAGCACATTACGAAACATCGCTTCGTAAGGATCATCAGTGCGCCACTTCGCATCCGTCTCCAACACTTCCGCATGACGCAACTCCGCGCCCTCATCCGCCAGCAAGCGGGCGACGCGCGCCGGACTCTCCACCGCCCCATCGCCAAATCTCTCGCGCACAGCAGACGTAATTTCTTCCAACTCCGTCGCGCCCACCGATTCGCAATCGAGATGCTCCCACACCTCGATCATCAAATCCCGCTTCGTGCGCGAACTCCACTTATGCTCTTTCATTTCGCTTGCAGCTTACGATGCCCGTGCGCCACGCATCAAGAGAAAGTCGAACGCATTTTGAAATATAAATTTCGCCTTCACTTGGGAGAAAAGAACGATTAGCGAATCAAACGGGATTTAAGATCACGTAGTTTCTTTTGTGATTGATGTAGATCGAGCGAAACAGATTAAGCGGCAGAAGCCCGTCGCCCGCGCGGTTCGCTTCTCGCGGGCGGCAGGTGCAACAAACCATTGGTAGATGTCAGCAAACATTGGAACAAGTTCCTTCACCTTTTATCCCTACGCGACACATAGCCGAAATTCTTGACTTTTTCCCGCTTTAGAATAGAGTCACGTTTCATCAGAATTGGGAAGTCTATAATTTACGGCTATGCTTCTTCCCACCAGCACGCTTCTTGGTCGTTATGAAATCCGCTCCCTATTAGGCGCGGGCGGGATGGGTGAAGTTTATCTTGCGCAAGACACTCAATTGCGCCGCCTCGTCGCGCTCAAATTGCTGCCGGGCGACTATACGCACAACAAAGAGCGGCTGCATCGCTTTGAGCGCGAAGCTCACACCGCTTCCGCTCTCAATCATCCGAACATTCTAACCATTTATGAAATCGGCGAAGCGAATGGCTCACGCTTTATCGCTTCAGAATTTGTCAAAGGCGAAACTCTGCGCGACAGGCTTAAACGCAAAAATTTAATCCTTTCTGAAACTCTCGACATCGCTGCGCAAATTGCTGCCGCGTTGAACGCCGCGCATGAAGCCAAGATCATCCACCGGGACATCAAGCCGGAAAATGTGATGTTACGTGAAGACGAACTTGTAAAAGTTCTAGATTTCGGTTTGGCGAAATTGAGCGAGAGTAAATCGGAAGCGTTAGATGCTGAAGCATTGACCCGCGCACAAGTTAACACGGCTGCAGGCGTGATTCTCGGAACTGTGGCGTATATGTCGCCGGAGCAGGCACGCGGCAAAGCAGTTGACGCTCGAACTGACCTTTGGAGTTTGGGCGTTGTGCTGTATGAGATGTTGTCTGGGAAGCAACCTTTTACCGAAGAAACGGCGAGCGATACAATTGCTTCAATTCTGAAAACCGAAACACCGCTAAATGAATTTAGCTCCGAAATTCCATCGGAACTCAGACGCATTGTTCTGAAAACTCTCAAAAAGGATCGCGAGGAGCGTTATCAAACCGCCAAAGATTTACTCATTGACTTACGACAACTCAAAAAACATCTGGAATTTGAATCCCAGCTCGAACACACGACTCAACCCGACAACCTTTCCGCAAAAACGCAGATTCTTAACGCTGCAACCGATGATGTGTCTTTGGGCAATAGTTCGGCAGAAGATGTTAGACAAAAAGCTGCGCCTAAAGATCATCGCTCATTCGCATTTAAATTGTTAGCATTGCTTGGCGCATCGGCATTGATTGCGGTAGGCGTTTGGCTAGTTCACACTCGTTATCAATCGTTTACCGTCATCGGCGTTCAGAAAGTCGCGCAAATTACGAGTTGGTCGGGGCTGGATGATTTTCCTTCTATGTCGCCCGATGGCAACACCGTCGTTTATTGTTCAGACCGTAACGGCAGCTTTGAAATCTACGTCAAACAAACCACGCCCGGAGCCAAAGAGATTCAATTAACCAACGACGGCGGGCAAAACTTTCAACCGGCATTCTCGCCCGACGGTCAACGCATCGCTTACTACTCGAAACAGCGCGGCGGCATCTGGATTATCCCCACTTCCGGCGGCGAAGCGCGGCAGATAACGGATTTCGGCTCGCATCCCGCTTGGTCGCCCGACGGCAAACAAATTGCGTTTCAATCAAATCTGGTGGTTGACTTTAGCGCGTTTGCGCGTAATGCTCTGCCGCCTTCGACGCTCTGGCTGGTTTCGGCAAATGGCGGCGAACCTAAGCAATTAACGCAAATCGGAAATCCATCGGGCGGACACGGCGCACCATCGTTTTCACCCGACGGAAAACGAATTGTTTTTGAAGTTGATGATTTTATCAACGCATCTGTGTGGACTATTTCCATCAACGGCGATAAGGCAAAGCAGATCACTCAGAGCGGAAGTTCCGAGCCTATTTATGCGCCCGACGGAAAGAATATTCTTTATACATCCTTGGGTGGCGTATTTCAGGTGCGCTTCAACCCGGACACGAATGAGCCTCTTGGCGAACCCTCGCAAATTTCAGGAATCGGCGGGACATTTTCGGGTGTCAGGCGCGTAAGTTTTTCAGCCGACGGCAAAAAGATGGCTTTCAGCGCATTGCTACGGAGAGAAAGCCTTCCATCCGTTCGCCTGCAAACAAATTCGGGAGATGCCGCCGGCGCACCTGTGCCACTTGTCCAAAACACGAACGACCGGAACAACTTCCCGACGTTCTCGCCCGACGGAAGGCGCATTGCTTTTCAAACTTGTAACATTGGCGGAACAGGCTGCGACATCTGGCTGATGAACGCCGACGGGAGCAATCAAATTCAACTGACGACAAATGAAAACAGCGAGTTTATACCGTCTTGGTTCCCGGATATGGAACAAATCGCTTTCATTTCAAACCGCACCGGGCATCTTACGCTGTGGGCGATTAACTTGAACACGAAACGCGAGAGAATGCTGCTTGATTTGAAAGACAATCTCGACTATGCGCGACTCTCGCCCGACAGCAAACAAATTGTTTTCAACTTTAAACGCAACGGCGGCGTTATCAACGTCTGGACGGCATCGCTCGCAGGTGGCGAACCGAAGCAACTCACGTTTGATAAAGAGATGATGGGCTTTCCGAGTTGGTCGCCCGACGGCAAATACATCGCCTTTCAGATGAAGCGCGGCGACGATACGCACGTCATGATTATGCCGAGCGAAGGCGGAACTCCGACGCAGTTGACTTTCGATAAAGGTCAGAGCTGGACTTACGATTGGTCGCCCGACGGCGATAAAATTTTGTTCGCCGGATTCCGCGATGGATTATGGAACGTCCGTTGGGTTTCGCGCTCAACGAAAAAGCAGGGGCAATTAACCAATTACACGAAACTCAACTCCTTCGTGCGTTACCCCGCGTGGTCGCCGAAGAACGACCAAATAGTTTACGAATACTCAGAAACAACGGGCAACATCTGGGTGGCAGATTTGAAATAGTCACCCGGCTCGAAGCTGCGCGCGCTTACATCCCAGTTCCCAATTCCCTCATCTGCTCCGCTTATCACTTGCGTTCGCCGCTCGTGTTACAATTTCCGTTCTTCACACAAGAGGCTTATAGATGACGGCGACGATCAATGATGCGCTTGGCGCGCTTCACACGCATTTCGGTTTTGAAGATTTCCGCGAAGGTCAACGCGAGGTCATCAACTCGATTCTCGAAGGCCACGATTGCGTCGTGGTGATGCCGACGGGCGGCTGAAAATCTCTCTGCTACCAACTCCCGGCTTTGATGTCTGACGGCTCAACCATCGTCGTCTCGCCGCTTATCGCGTTGATGAAAGATCAAGTTGACGCTCTGCACGCGCGCAATCTTCCCGCAACGTTCATCAATAGCTCCGTTGATTACGAGGAACAAAAGGCACGCATTGCAGGCG
>JACCYN010000196.1 GCA_013696465.1 Pyrinomonadaceae bacterium | reverse complement strand
AGCATCAAGGGATCGCCCGCCGCCGGGTATGAAGTGCGGCTTGACGGCCCGCTTTCGATGTTTCATCGCTCGCAAAAATACGGGGTACAAATGGCGGTGTTTCTTCCCGCGTTGCTGCTTTGCAAGGCGTGGCGTTTGCGCGCCGAGATCGCGCAGAAACCGGGAACGAACACCACATTCTTTGAATTAAACAGCAACCAGCGTCAACTGCGTTCGCACTACTCGGAGGCGATGCCGTATCAGAATCCGGTGCCGGAAAAGCTAGAGCAGAGTTGGCGGAAATTCGAGAGCGAGTGGGAGTTGGAGCGGGGAAGCGAAGTGGTTGATTTGGGCGAGAGCGCGTTTATTCCTGATTTCGTGCTGCGCCACAAAGACGGGCGGCGTGTTTACTTGGAGATACTCGGCTTCTGGACGCCGCGCCACTTGGAGCGGCGTTTGAAAGAGTTCGCTCACGCGAAAGTCGGAAACTTTATTCTCGCGGCGTGGGACGAACTGCGCGGCAGCCGCGATGCGCTCGCGCGAGTTCCGCCGCACGTCATCGTTTTCAAAACGAGTCTTGCGCCGTCCGTCGTCGAAGCGAAAATCAATGAACTGTTTTCAGGCGAGGAGTTGGTTGCGACCGACGATGACGAGTGAACTGTGATGTTGACCGCAACGAGACATTACGACAAGTTGAAGGTGGCGGCGTGGGAGGCGAGCCGGGACGACCGCCCGTTTCTTTGTCATTGCTGCAATGGCGTTGTGACGTTGCGGCGCGGCGGCGTCAGAGCCGCGCATTTCGCGCATCAGCCGCCGATCATCTGCGAGTACGGCGCGGGCGAATCGGAAGAACACCGCCGTTGCAAAATAGCGATCTACGAAAGTCTGCGCGCCGATCCGCGTGTCACGAAATGCGAGTTGGAAAGAAACCTCGGCACAGTGCGCCCCGATGTCAGCCTTTACATCAACAATGTTCCCGTCGCCATCGAAGTACAAGTCAGCCGTTTGTCTTTGGAGAAGATCGTTCACCGCACGAGCGAATATCGCCGCAAGAAAATCTATGTGCTGTGGCTGCCGATTTATCATGCGGGTTTGCGACGAGAGTTATACAGACCACAGCCTTGGGAGTTGTGGCTGCACGCGGCATACTTCGGGCGCGTGTACTACTGGCTTGAAGGGACGAGGATTCTGCCAGTGCGCTTCCGCGATTACTACCTTACGGCGCGCGGGCGCACGCGCGATTACCAAAAACTTTCTCGCCTCAAAGTTCCAATCATCAACTCGCAACTGACCATCACCGACGATCTCAAGCCCGTAAACACCGAAGAGCGAATTGCCAAAGGTTGGAGCATACCCGAAGCCAAGTTGCTGCTTGATATGCAGCCACGCCGAAGCTGACGCGGTTTCAAGTTGAGCGTAAAACGACGAAATATTTTCTACAAAAGCACGAAGATCAGGGGTAGAATTACGGTGAGAATTAACTTCACCCGCAGACTTTCTCAAGCTACACGCTCAAGATCGTCACCGCCCGCAAAGAATCACGAATGCCCGACGAAGAGACATCATTCGACACGGAGATGGCCGACGACCGTGATTACACGGTTGATGCAACGACGGTGCGGCGTCTTTACGCCGACGGCGTGCTCGACGAAGCGGCGCGCGACGCAGGGCTTGAGTGGCTCGAATACACTCCCGCGTGGTGGCGTTGGGCGAACCGGACGCTGCTCTTTACGGGTTCGGCGTTGGCGCTTGCCGGAGTCGTCTTTTTCTTTGCTTTCAATTGGGCGAAACTCACTCCGCTCGTCAAATTTGCGATGCTCGAAACGGCGTTGCTTCTCTGCCTCGCGGCGGCGTGGCGCGCCGGACTAGACGGGCTGACAGGGAAAATCTTAACGCTCGGTGCGTCCGTGTTGACGGGCGCGACGCTCGCGGTTTTCGGGCAAGTGTACCAGACGGGAGTCGATGCGTGGGAGTTGTTCGCGGCGTGGGCGGCGCTCATCCTCGGTTGGGTCGTAATCGCAAAGTTCGGCGCGCTGTGGTTGATGTGGATCGTGCTCGTCAACGTCGCGCTGCTGCTTTACTGGGGACAAGTCGTCGTGCCGGGCGCGGAGTTGAATGATGTGGGGCGCGGCGGCTGGGGCGTGTACGTCGTGTTGGCGGTAATCAACTTCATTGCGCTTGCGGCGCGCGAGTATGCCGTCACGAACAAACGAATCGAATGGCTGGCGGGAGAATGGCTGCGCTGGGTGATGTGGGCGGCCGTTCTGTTTTATCTGACGATTCCGGGCGTTGCGTTGGCGAGCGGCGCGTCGCAGAACAAAGCGACAATCGCGGCGGGCGCGTTGTTGAGCGTGGCGGTTGCAATCGGACAGAAATACTTTCGCAAAATCGCGCCTGATCTGTTCGCCCTCACGCTATGCGTCTTCTCGGCGTGCGTCGTCGTTATCACATTGATCGGCAGAGTCGTGTTTAAGTTCTCAGGCAGAGATTTCGGCGCGGGCAGTCTGCTGCTGATGGGGTTAATCGTGATCGGAGTGTTCGCCCTCGCCGGGCTGTGGTTGCGCGCGACGGGAGCGGAGATGAAGGGGAGGCGAAGTTGACGACAAAGACGATCAGCCTCGACGAACTTCTCGCACGCTTTGCGGAGAAAGAATTGGTGGATGCAGCGGGAGCGGAGCAAATCAGAAAGTACGTGCGCGCGAGCGAAGCGGCGGCGGCGAATCCTTGGTACATCAAAGCGTTGCTGGCGGTGGGAGCGTGGATCGCCGCGCTGTGCTTTATTCTGTTTCTTCTCGCCGCCGAGTTGTTCAACGATCTGGGAGGTCTGCTTGTTTGGGGAGGACTTTTCATCGGCGGCGCGGTGGTGCTGCACCGCTTCGCGGGAGCGCGTGATTTTGCGGCGCAACTCGCTTTGGCGTTGAGCGTCGCGGGTCATGTGATGATGTTCGTCTGGGTCGCTGCCTCAACCGAAGAGTTCGCGTTTGTGCCGCTCGCCGCGCTCCTTCTTTGTGTCGCGCTATACCCTTTGTACAAAAACGCGCTGCATCGCTTTCTGTCGTGTTTGACCGCAGCCGTGATGAGCGCGGCGTGGTTGCTGTACGCCGAAATGCCGGACGGTTTGCACCTGCTCGTGCTGTTTGAGATTGCGGGCGTGTGTCTGCTGTTTACGACGCGCGGCGCGGGCGGTCGCGGGTGGCCGGATGCAACGCGCCCGGCGGCGTATGCGCTGGCCGTCTCGCTGCTCGTGACGCTGTTGCTCGTCGTGTGGCTTAACAGCTTCGCCCTCGCCAATATCGTGGACGAGCGGGCGCGCGTCTTTGAAATTCCTTCAAAAATCATCCTCGCCGCGAGTTTGCTTTATCTGTGCTGGTGGGTGGCGGGAAAATTGAAAGGGCGACTCACCCTTTTGTCGGAGCCGCTCGCCATCGCCTTCGTCGCCGTCATCGCGCTCGGCATACTTTCAACTCCCGGTGTGCTCGCGGCGTTGGCGCTCGTTATCATCGGCTACGAACGCCACGACCGGACGCTCCTCAGTCTCGGCGTTATTTTCTTTCCCGTTTTTATCTGCGCTTTTTACTACGCGCTCAATGTCGATCTGCTGACGAAATCACTAATCCTGATTGGCAGCGGACTCGTGCTGCTGTTTGCGCGCTGGTTTATGGGAAAGCGCGCGTGGGTAGGGGAAGGAGAGAGAGCGTGAAGAAAAGGACGAGCATCTTTTGGGTAGCGAGCCTCGTTGTGTTCGTCGTCATCAACGGACTCATCTGGCAAAAGCAACACCTGCTGCGCACGGGCGAGGTGATGCTGCTGCAACTCGCGCCGCGCGATCCGCGTTCGCTGATGCAGGGCGACTACATGACGTTGCGCTACGCTCTGATGGAAGAGAGCGGGCAAGCGGCGGCAGAAGAGGCGACGCAGACAACTGCGACGAAGGGCGCGCTCGTCGTCAAGCTTGATGATCATCAAGTTGCCCGCTTCGTTCGCGTCCACAAAGGCGAGAATCTCGCTCCCGACGAACGCCTGTTGCGTTACCGACTTCGTGAAGGGGAGTTTAGCGTCGGAGCCGAATCGTTTTTCTTCCAAGAGGGGCAAGCCGAACTGTATGCGCGGGCGCGTTACGGCGAACTCCGCGTCTCTTCAACGGGCGAAAGCTTGCTCGTCGGCTTACGCGATGAAAACTTCGACTTGCTCCGGGGAGACACGGATGGCGACTCACGATTCTCGCTTCCGCCGATAAAAGATTTACCGGACTTTAGCCAGACGCCAACCCAAATATCAGTTGCCGGTTCGTAACCGCCTGTTCAAAGCTTTCGACTGCGGCAGACATCGCTTCCCAAGATCAGGGAAGGAAATGAGATAGGAGTTCCCGCTCTTGTGGTGGAGAGTCTTAATCGAACCAACGTGGATTTGAAACTTATACTGACAACCGCGCGGCTAGATTCCTACGCGGACTTCGTCGGACGCCGCTGGAGCGGAAATCTGCCGACGGTCATGTGTGTGAAGCTGCTGCGCCGTATCGGACATGACGAACCAGTGCTCGACTTCCGGGTACCTGCGCCCCTTCGCAAGCGTTACATTGCGTGAAGCTGCGATAGTCCGCCCATCGAACTCGAAAACAAAGTAGACGGGATGTTGGGCGGCGCGTCCGCCGACTGTCTCGGCCTGACCTGAAGGGACGGGGTTAATGACCCTCACCTCCAATCGTCCTTTATTGTGCTGCCCCTCCAACCTGCGTCTGACCTTTCCCTGATAGTGAACGACGATTCCTTTCATGCACACTCTCCTGTTCGTAAAGCGAAATGAAATTAAACTGTGCGCAGCTACGGCGTGCGCGCGTGACAACTGCGGCCGTCTACAACATGCGTGCCGCGACCCGGCGCGCCGGTGTCGTTCAGAGAAATGCGAGAGAATTTAGAATAGCCTCAACTGATCGGGGTGATCCGTGGGCGGGCGGAGGCAGGGGTAACGCTCAAGATGAACGGTCATCTCGACCGCTTTGTTCAGAATGACCTTCGGCGCATTATTAGGCGCGCCGCGATTAGATGGTCATGCGGTTTTGCAAACGCGGTAGCTTGTACTCATTTTATATCTTCATGCTTGATGCGCTGACGAAACGAATAATCGCATGTTAAACTTCAAAATTACGCAAAAGAAATCGGCTTAATTCCGCGCTCTGTTCGCAGGCGTACAAATGGCGAAAACAACAACCGACATCATCGAAAGGCGTCGGGGCGGAAGATGAAAGTCAGGGACGGCGAAAGCACGGGGCAGGTATAAATGATTTTCAATGTTATTGACATCGTGCTCGTGCTCGTTGTGCTGTTAAGCGTGCTGAACGGCTTCAGACGCGGTTTCGTTTTGAGTGCGCTCGATTTGCTCGGCTGGCTCGCAAGTCTTTTCGCGGGCTTGCGCTTTTATCAGCCGGTGGCGCGGTGGCTCGGCCCGCGCGTTGATCTGTGGTCTGAGGTTTGGGATCAGCCGATTGCGTTTCTGCTAATCGCAATCGTCGCAGGCGTGCTGATTCGATTGCTCGGTAACGCCCTCCTCAGACGCCTGCCGAAAGACGTGCATAAGCGGCGCGTCAATCGCATATTCGGCATTGCGCCGGGTTTTGTAAACGGCGTCATCACGGCGGGCATCCTCGCGGCGTTGTTGCTCGCCATACCGCTCAACGAATCTTTGCGCGAACGCGCCCGCGAGAGCGCAGGCGTGAACCGCCTCGCTGTCTTTGCCGAACGTTTGGAGTCGGCGCTCGCCCCCGTCTTTGACGACGCCATCGCGCAGACGCTTAATCGGCTGACGATCCGACCCGAATCAAATGAGCGCGTAGAGCTTCCTTACAACGTCGCAAACTCGCGCCCGCGTCCTGCTTTGGAAGCCGAGATGTTAGAACTCGTCAACGAGGAACGACGCGCGGCGGGACTTGCGCCGCTCGCGCCCGACTCGGAACTCACGGAAGTAGCGCGGCGGCATTCGGCGGATATGTGGGCGCGCGGCTACTTCGCGC
>JACCYN010000187.1 GCA_013696465.1 Pyrinomonadaceae bacterium | reverse complement strand
CGCGCGGGCGCAAAGAGTTTCTCAGGGTGTACGGCAAGATCGGAGGACGCAAAGGATGAAGCATTTAAGCGACGCGACACTACAAACTTACGTTGACGGCGAACTCTCCCCTCCGAACACAAAAGCGACGAAGAGTCATCTGGCGACGTGCGCGACGTGCGCCGCCCTGCTCGAAGAAATGAAAGACGAAGCAATGCAGGTTTGCGGGTTGCTCGATGGTGTGATGAATGCGCCTGTGCCGTCCGCGCGTTTGCGCCAGCGTCTCGATGCGGCTGTCGCCCAGCGGGACGTGCAAGCCGAGCAATACGCCGGAGACGCATACGCGGGATCGCGTTCGTTGTCGGAGCGCGTGAGCGATTATTTCAACGCCGGGTTTTTCAACGCGCCGCGCGCCGCCTTCGCCAGTTTAGCCGTCGCAGCGGCGTGCGTTCTTGCCTTCTTCGTCGCGTTTCAACCTCCGAAATCCGTTGATAACACGGCGAGCGTAAAGCCTTCCACAAACGCCGACGACGAAGCGTTTCCGCCGTGGAGCTACGGCGTGCAATCGAAAGATGATACGGATTTGATTGCAGTCAGCGCGCCTCTCGTCAGGAAGCCTATCGCAACCATTGCGTCTAACAATACTGTGAGAACATCTCGCGGCGATGTCGGGCAGAGACAGCCGTTTATTCGTTCAACCGCGCAACAAGAAAGGAACGCGAAAGCGACGGATGCTTTGCTGCCCGGCGAGGGCGGTTACTTAAACGCCATCGTGTCGCTGACGAACGCCATCGAATCAAACTCAAGCGAATCACTTAGTCCGTCGTTGCGCGCCGAGTATGAACGCAACTTGGCCGTCGTCGACCAAGCGATCACAACGACGCGCACCACCGCTAAGCGCAACCCCAACGATACTGACGCGGCGCAATTCCTGTTCTCGGCTTATCAAAGCAAAATCGAGTTGTTGAACGCCGTCGCCGATCAGCGAGAGATCGCGCAACGCTGAACGCGGAAGTTTGCCGATG
Organism: Pyrinomonadaceae bacterium; assembly: GCA_013696465.1. GTDB lineage: Bacteria > Acidobacteriota > Blastocatellia > Pyrinomonadales > Pyrinomonadaceae > JACCYN01. The sequence goes on along the minus strand of JACCYN010000187.1, from coordinate 10,972 downwards.
AAAAACGCGCTTCCTCTATTCCTCGTGCTTTGCTTGAACTTGCCGCCCGGCGCAGGGTCTGCTTATGACAGCACGCCGCACCGCTTCGTTCAAGACGAAACGAGTGCGGAAGAACAAGAAAAGGGCGGGCAGACGATCACAACAACCGCATCGGTGCTCGTCACGCTCTGTGAAAACGGCGGCGCGGTAACTGTTCGCGGCTGGGAGCGTAACGTAGTAAGCGTGAGCAACAATGAAAACAATCGAGTTCGCTTAAGAGTGGTTGACGGGGCGGGCGGTTCTGCACCAGCGACAAAAGTTGAGGTACTGCTTTCGGATTCGAGGAGCGAAGGCATTGCGGAGCGCGCAAGTTGCAACGTCTCTGCGGACATCGAATTAAACGTGCCGCGCGGCGCGACGATAGATGTGAGAACGCACAGCGGCGACGTGCAGGTTGCGGAAGTTGCCGAGGCGCGCATTAAAACTTTGAGCGGGCGTATTGACGTGCGCGGAGCGTCGAAGGGAATTGACGCGAAAAGCACGAGCGGCGACATTGACATCAGAGAGTCGAGCGGCCGCGTGTCCTTGCGAACCATTACGGGTGACATCGAAGCGACGAATGCGGGCGCAACATCGGCGGGCGACGCTTTTGAAGCCGAAACGGTAAGCGGCGAGATCACGCTTAACCGTGTCACGCACACAAACGTCAGCGCGACATCCGTCACCGGCGGCATGAGCATGACGGGCCCGCTCGCGCGCGGCGGTCGCTACGAATTTAAGTCAAGCACCGGCGACGTGGTCTTAAACCTTCCCGCCGACGCATCATTCCGCATCAACGCCCGCGTGACGACGGCAGGCACAATCATCACCGACTTTCCCGTGCGCTACACGGGAGAACAATCCGCACCGTCCGCGCAACGTCTAACCGGCGTTTACGGATCGGGCGATGCGCTTCTCAATCTTGTCTCCTATAACGGCACAGTGCATCTGCGCCGCAATTAAGTCTCTACCATCGTTGTTGATAGAACTAAACCGCCGGACGAACTTTCTCTCTGAGCATGTTGCTCACCAACTGACTCACGGCAATACCCCTTTTTTGAGCTTGCTCCGACAACAGTTTCATCAGGTCTGGGTCAATCTCCACTTCGTAACAACGACGCCTGAGTTTTGATTCGACGGCGACAGTCTCAAAGATGTCTAGGTAATATGTTAAATCTGCGAGTCCAAGTTTCATGCCTGCAAATAAAAGTTGTCACAAAACGGGGAGGCGCGGTGTTTTAAGTTTTAGAAAGCGAAATATAAATTCTAAGCCTCGCATGTTCGGCGCGCAGGTAGGGGAGAACGCAATGAAACGCAAATTGAAAATAGCAGGTCTGATCCTTCTGGTTGCATTATGCAGCGCGGCGCAAGCCTTTCGTTCGGCGACGGTGTTGAAAGAAACCGCTCGCTGCTGGACGGAGAGGTTTTGGGAAAGTAATTTCGGGATCGTCTCGGCGGCGGAAGCGGGTTCACAACGTCAAGACGACCGCGACGATCTGCCGGAACGCGATGAGATACGCCAATCGCACCAACTCGCGCCCGGCGCGACGGTCGAAGTCGCAAGCATCAACGGCTCGGTGACGATTGAAACTTCCGAGACAAACACGGCGGAAGTTCTCGTCGTGCGCTCGGCGCGCGAACGGGGTGACTTGCAGCGGCGCAGGGTGATCGTCGAAGCGACGCCGCAAAGCCTCGTCGTGCGCGGCGAAAAAGAGGAGCGAAACTCGTGGCGCGACGTGCGCCAGCGCGCCGTGCTGCGGCTTCCGCGCCGCGTCGAGATGACGGTGCGCGGCGTTAACGGGCGCGTGAGCGTGGGCGAACTGGAAGGCGCGGCGCGTTTGAGCGGCATCAACGGGCGCGTCGAAGTCGCTCAGGCAATCGGTTACTCGGAAGTCTCCGGCATCAACGGCGCCGTCCAATTAACAATCGCCCAACTCGGCGAACGCGGATTGCGCATGAGCGGCATCAACGGTGCGATTGACTTGCGGTTCGACCCGGAGGTGAACGCCGACTTGAGCATCAGCGGTCACAACGGCGGCGTTGATACGCAGCTTCCGAACGTGACGTTACAAGGCAAATTAAATCGCTCGAATCTTCGCGCGCGAATCGGTGCGGGTGGCGCGCCCATCACGCTCTCCGGCATCAACGGCCGCGTGCGTCTCGGATTGCGCGAGGGTTAAAGCGAAGTTGTTCGTATGCAGAGAATGAAAAGCTTGTTTAGCGAGGTCAAGAGAGAAAGCATGGCGAGAGTTAAACGCGCGGCTGTTGTTTTTCTTGTCGTAATGATTTTTATTGGTGGCGGCAACGCGCCTTCGGAAGTCTCCGCACATGCGCAAGGGGCGTTGGGCGAGGAATTGAATTTGAGCGCCGCAGAGATCGCTGCGCTCGTCAACGAATGCGGCGTGCGAACGACGCGGATGTGGGTGCAGCTTTTCGATTACAAGTACACGCAGACTAACGTTGAATATGAGATTGACAAGCGCGGGCAAGTCGCGCGCGAGCGGACGAAGGCGTATGAAGTGACGCCGGTGCGCATCGGCAAAAACATAGGGCTGTTCGTATCTGTGCAAGTGAGCGAGGACGGCGTGCCGTTTAGCGCCGAGCGAATCGCGCGTGAGCGTGAACGCGCGGTCAAGAACGTCACGGAAGCCGAAGAGAAGGCGGCGCAGGCGGAAGCGCGCCCGACGACCGCCGTCGCGTCGAGCCAATCAAATCAGAAGTTCTGGCAGTCGAGCGGCATTCGTATCTGGGTACACGGCTACGGCTTCAGGGACAAATCTCATTGGTGGGTGCGCCCGACCCTCTTCCTTCGCGCCTACGACTTCTACGCTCCGCGCCGCACAACGCTCGGCGGGCGAGAAGCGATTCTTCTAAGCTTTCGCCCGCGTCCGGGCTACGACCACGTCCAGCCTGACATACGTGGTAAGGACAAGGTCGGAGCTGAAGAATGGACGCGCGTGTTGTCGCAACTCGGTGGGCGAATTTGGATCGACGCCGCCGAAAAGGTTGTCATGAGACTCGAAGCCGCGCCCGTAAGCGAGATGAGCGCAGCAGTCCGAGGGGCGAACGTCGCGCCGGACGATAACATCCCAGTCGGGTTTGAGTTCGCGCGCCTGCATGCCGGAACGTGGGTGCCGAAGCGAAACTGGTACACCTCTCTCGGCAGAGAAAGCTTCTTCTGGAAGGCGAGTGAGCGCCGCGCTTACGTGTTCGACAACTACAAGTTATTCACCACGAGCGTTGAGAGCGAAAAGCTGGACGCGCCGCAAGCCCGGCCGTGACTTCTGTCAGAAGCGTTTGCGAGTGGTTGAAAATTCCGGCGGCAGATAGCGATTAATAGTTTTGTTTTTGGTAGCAGAGGATTGTTGATGATGAAGAGCAAACCATTTTTTTACTTAACCATTCTTAATCTCATCCTTGTATTTGTTTCCGGCATTCAAGCGCAGAGCCGCGAGGAAGTGCGCGAGGAATTTCACCAAACTTATCCTTTATCGGCCGACGGGCGCGTGAGTTTGGAGAACATCAACGGCGCGGTGCGCGTCGCGGCGTGGGATCGCAATGAGGTGCGCGTTGACGCCGTAAAGCGCGCGTGGCGGCAGGAGCGTCTGGCGGAAGCGCGGATCGTTGTCAACGCAAGTCCTGACAACATTCAGATCAGCACCGAATATCCGCACCGTTCGACGACATGGCACGGCGGCACGGACGAACGTCGTTATGAAAACCCGGCAACCGTTGAATACACGCTCACCGTGCCGCGCCGCGCGCGTCTCGACTCAATCGCGCTTATCAACGGTAACCTCGACATCAGCGGCGTCGCGGGCGAAGTGCGGGCTTCATCAATCAACGGCCGCGTCACGGCGCGTGGCTTGGCGAGCGAAGCGAAACTGTCAACGATCAACGGGCGACTCGAAGCCTTTATGGATCGCTTGGGCGATCAGGACATCACGCTTGATTCGGTGAACGGCTCGGTCGCGCTGACGCTTCCATCTGATGCTAACGCGCTCCTTAGGGCCAACGTGGTTCACGGAAACATCACGAACGACTTTAACCTTCCCGTGCGGCGCGGGCGCTACGTCGGGCGCGACCTTGCGGGTCAACTCGGTCAGGGCGGGGCGCGCATCAAGCTAAACAACGTCAACGGCTCAATCGCCATCCGTCGCGCCGCCGATAATCGTCCTCTCAACCCGTCCACAAATTTGCTGCCGCAAACAAGCGGCGGAAACAGAGATGTGGATGTTGATATTGATGTGGACGTTGACGTTGATGTAGATGTTGATGATCGCCGTCGTGATAAAGAAAGAGAAGCACAACGTCGTGCCCGCGAAGCGCAACGCATTCAGATGGAAGCGCAGCGCGCGAGGCGCGACGCCGAACGCATTGCGCGCGACGCGCAGCGCGAAGTTGAACGGGCGACGCGCGTGCTCCGCGATCAAGTCGTGGGAGAAGAGAGAACGCGGCGGGACGCGCGCCTCATCGAGCGCGAACAAGAAACTTTCAAGGTCAGCGGCGTGCCGAATCTCCGCGCGCAAACTTTCGATGGCTCAATTTCGGTGCGCGCGTGGGATAGAAGCGAGGTCGGCGTCATCGTCTCAAAGCGCGCGGCGGATCAGAATGAGATGCGCGGCGTCAATGTACGCATCGAACAAGGCGGAGACGGAATTTCAGTCGTCGCTGAGTTCGATAAAACTTATGCGACGCGCGTCGCGCCCGGTGTGACGACGAGCAACGCCGGAGCTGACATCGAGATCAACGTGCCGCGCCGCTCAAACGTGACGGCGACCACGGGCGACGGGCGCATCTTTACCGAAGGCGTGACGGGTGAGTTGAATCTGCGCACGGGCGACGGCTCGCTTCAGGTGCAGGGCGGCGGCGGTCGTCTGCAAGCGGGGACGGGCGACGGGCAAGTTCGCGTCATCAGTTTCGACGGCGCGGCCGATGTTCGCACGGGCGACGGTTCGGTGGCGCTCGACGGCCGGTTTACCAGCCTCTCGGCGCGCACCGGCGACGGAGCGATCTCGCTCGCGCTGCCGCAAAACACGAACGCCACGATTGAGACTCACGCCGAATCGGTGCTTAACGAGGGATTGGCGGTTGCCGAAGACGGCGACGCGGAGAAGCGCGTGCGACGCTGGCGAGTGGGCGGCGGCGGAGCGTTGTTCACATTGCGCACGGGCGACGGGCATATCATTCTGCGCCGCCGCAACAACGCGCAATAGACTTTTTGTCGCTCGTAAAACGGGAAGTTTACATCCTTGAAATCATTGTCGAAACATTCTCGCTTGCCCGACGTTTAATGTTTTCATCAATGCCGGGCGCGTGAAGCGGTTCAAGTTCCGACTGCACACAGCAAAAAAGTTTCGATCATCAACATCAGCGATAACACGAGAAGCATAATTCAAATGAAATCCCCCGTACTATTTCTGTTTGTCCTCGCCTGTTTTTTGTGCCTAACTCCCGCTTACGCACAGCAGCAACCTTCCGCCACACCCGACGCCGGGGCGTCGCCCAAAGCTTCCCCGATTCCGGCTTCGTCCGATGCTCCAAAACCGGCGGCGTCAGAGGCAGGCGTAACGTCCGCTCCAACGTCGCCCGTCACCACGACGACGCCCGGAAGCAGCAGCGCATCGCCCGCGAAGGAGCCGCAAGCGGCGCTCACGCCGATTAATGCCGAAGCAACCGCTTCGGCGTTCGCAAACAAGAATGCTCCCGCGCCTGTCACGCGCTTTGAGAGTGCGCCCACCATTGACGGTCGTCTCGATGAAGCCATCTGGCAAGGGGCGGCGCGCTTCGGCGAATTCCTGCAAACGCAGCCGGGCGATAACGTCAAGCCCTCGCAGCCGACCGAAGTGATGATGGGCTACGACGCGAAGAATTTATACATCGCTTTTCGCGCGTGGGACGAGCCGGGCAAAGTGCGCTCGACCGTCTCGCGGCGCGACAACATTTTTGATGACGACACGGTGCGCGTCATCCTCGACACCTTCAACGACCAGCGGCAAGCATACATCCTTATCTTCAACCCGCTCGGTATCCAAGCCGACGGCGTGATCACCGAAGGGCGTGGCGAGGATTACAGCGTTGACATCGTAATGGAATCGAAAGGCATATTGACCGAGCAAGGCTACACGGTTGAGGTCGCCATTCCCTTCAAATCCTTGCGCTACGAAGCGGGCAAGGGCAAATTCTGGGGCATACATTTCTTCCGGCGAATTAAACGCAACAACAACGAACTGATTTCATGGATGCCGATCTCGCGCGAAAAGTCGGGGTTACTAAATCAAGCCGGGCAGATTACAGGCCTCGAAGACATCTCCACCACGCGCCAGATCGAGATCATACCGAGTTTGACGATCTCCGAAACCGGCCGTCGCGTGCGAACACTCTCGCGCCAGAACATCCTCACCGACCCGACCTTGCGCGATCCCGGTCGCATCGTCAACGGCTCGCTTGATCTCGATCCGGGTCTAACCGCCAAGTTCGGATTGACGCCCACCGTCACGCTCGACTTCGCTCTTAACCCCGACTTCGCGCAGGTTGAAGCGGACGCCACCGTGACAACGGCGAACCAACGCTTCCCAATTTTCTTCGAGGAGAAACGCCCGTTCTTCCTCGAACGCATTGACATCTTCCGCACGCGCATGAACACCGTCAACACGCGCGCCATCGTTGACCCCGACATCGCAACGAAACTCACGGGCAGGCGCGGCGCGTACAACTTCGGCTTCCTCGTTGCATCAGACAACGCGCCCGGCAACTACAATGAAGATGAGCGCGCGGATTTACGCGATTGCCAAGCGCGAAGGTTAAGCGATCCGACAATCGGTTGCGGCAGCATCGAACGCTTTCTCGACAAGAACGCTTACATCGGCGTGCTGAGAGTCAAACGCGACATCGGTCGCCAGCACAACATCGGCGTCGTCGCCACGACTTACAACTTCATCGAGCGCCACAACCACACGGGCGGCTTCGACGGGCGCTTTCGCCTTAACCCGCAGACCGTCGCCGAATTCCAAGTCTTGGGCACAACATCGCGCCGTAACTTCTTCGACGCAGAACTTGGAAGAAGCCTCTATCGTACCGGCAACGGCTTCGGCTACTCGTATCTTCTCGACAGAACGGGGCGCAATTGGACGATGTCAGTCAACGGCGTCGGGCGCACGCGCGACTACCGCGCCGATGTCGGCTTTACGCCGCGCACAAACACGAACCAACACCGCTCGTTCATCCGCTACCAAACCGAACAAGACCCGAAGCGGAGCGTAATCTACCGTCGCATCTTTAACGAAAGCGTGATGAGCTTCGATTGGCAAGGGCGTTTGCAGAATTGGGAATCGAACATGCAGGTAATGTTCGCCCTCCAGCGTCAAACGTTCGTCGGCGGCGGAGTCGAAGTCGGCTACGAGCGCGTGTTTGAGGAGGAGTTCGGCGCGCGCCGCACGGCGACGAGAACACGCGGGGCGTTCTTCGGCGCAGACTCAGAGCGTTCGTCCAACAGCCGCGAGTTTTACGGCTTCATCGAATCATCGCCGAACAAGCAAATCTTTTTCCTTTTCGTCGCCGGTCACACCGCCGGGCAACTCGACTTTGATCTCGGAGCCGGGCCGCGCTTCCCGCGCGTTTCACCGGCTGCGCTCGCCGATCCCGAAAACGCTCTCGATCCCGGCCCCGGCGATCTGTTCTTCATCGAATCATCCGTTCGTTATCAACCGACAAATGTTTTACGAGTGTCGCTCGGCTACAACAAGCAGCGACTCGTGCGCAACGACACCAATCTCGTCGCCTTCGACGACAACATTTTCTCTTTGCGCTCAACTTATCAATTCACGCGCAACACCTTCGCCCGCGTGCGCCTCGACTACTCGACGCTCTCGACGCAAATCCGCCCGCAACTGCTGCTGGGTTGGACGCCGAATCCGGGCACCGCCCTTTACGTCGGCTACAACGACGATCTCACACGCAACGGCTTCAACCCGTTCACGGGCGGCTTCGAGCCGGGCTTCCGGCGCAACGGGCGCACGTTCTTCATCAAAATGTCGTATCTTTTCCAACGCAGCATTTAAGAAGCGCGCTTGCTGTTTCGGTGGGACAGGCTGAATTGTAGAAGGCGTGTTATCATCTTCGCCTGCACGGAGAGGGGCTTGCGCGATTCAATTTGTCGCAAGCTCCTTTCAATTGCACGCTGAACGAAAACGGTAAACTTCGGAGAATGAAAAATGGCAACCTACACGCCGCCACCCTATTTCCCGCAAGGCTCGCTTGCGCCGCCAGATCAATCGAGATACCGGAAGTTTAAGCTGATCATAATCGGCATCATTGCGCTCTTGCTACTCCTACTCGGTGGCATCGGTGTGGGCATGTTCTACCTCGTAAGAGCGACGTTATAGAAACGGGCGTTAGAATTTCAATGTTGAAAACTATCGTCAAATCCTTATCGCATTTCTGATCGGCGCTGGCTGTCGCCTGTTCGGAATCCCTGTGCCCGCGCCGCCCGCAATTCTCGGAGTGGTTTTAATTTTTGCGATCACAATCGGCTACATCGTTGCCGACACTTACCTCGCGCGCCGCAACGCAAGCGCGCCGCCCGTTTCCGCAAGCGCGCAATCGAAGGAAATTGAAGTGATAAAATAACCGTAACGGGCAGGGACAAGTCCTCTGCCCGCGTCGCGTTAATCAAGAACACCGGCAGGGACAAGTCTGCCCCTACCAAAGAAACGCACAGGGAAAGATGAACTTCCCTGTGCGCTTCTTTGTCTTTCGCTTCGTCAATCGTTTATTGAAAAACGCTGGCGACGGGCGTGATGCGGACGTTCTCCGGTTGGACGTTGATCTTGTAAACCTCGATCAGTTTGTCTTCATCCAGAATCTCCTGCGGCTTCGGCGAAACGTAAGTGACGGGCGAACGCTCGCCTGCGATAATCGCGCTGCGAAAAGCTTCGGCGTCCTTTGTGACGATGACGACGCGCATCCGGTCGGACTTCAGGTGACGGCGGATCGCGTTGTTGACATCTTCCAAAGTTAAACGCGAAAGCTGCTCGCGCATATACCCATTGAAATCCGCGATGCCGTAGTAGCGGCTGTCGAGCGCGTAGCCGAGTTGGGCGTCTTGCGTCTGCGTCAAGACGTTTGAGTATTTCGTCAGAAACTCGCGCGTCGCTTCAAACGTCTCGCGCGTCATGCCTTGCGAAACGAGTTTGTCATACTCAAACATCGCGGCGCGCAAGGTGAACAATCCGTTTTGTGGCTCGACGGGGCGAATCCAGATTTGGAAAATCTGCGACGAGCGTCCCAAGTTCGGATCGGGCGTGAATTGAAACATGCCGCGCGGGAAGTATTCGATGTAAGCATAGTCGCCGTAATTCAAACCGCGCGCTTCGCGCAGGCGGCCGTAGAGGTAGCTGTTCGACGAACGATGCTGCCCGAAATAGGAAGCGACTAAGGCAAGCGCCGCCCAGTCCTTATCGCCGCGCCGGACGTTGATCGGAAAGCCGAGCGAGATGCCGGTCGAGCGCGTGTCGCGTTGCACGATGTCAATCTGAGTTCCGGCGGCAAGCGCGGGCGCGTCGAATCGCTTCTGCGTTTTTTCTCCCGCCGGAAGTTTGGCGAAATCACCTATCAACTTCTGCGGAAAATTAGCCGGATAGCCGCCCGCGAGTCCGACGGTGAGGTTGGCTTGCGTGTAGTTGCGACGGTAAAAATCTTTCACGTCGTCGAGCGTGAGGCGTTCGAGCGCGCTGATCGTGCCGATGTTGTGATGCGCGTAAGGGTGTCCGGCGTAGATGATGTTGTAGAGACGTTCTTTGCCGAGTTCCTCGTCGTTCGATTCGCGTAAGCTAACTTTCAGGAAGTTGATCGCGTCTGTTTTCAAGCGCGTGAAATCTTCCTGACGGAAACCGGGATCGAGGAGCATTGAGCTGACGAGCGCGTAGTAGCGTTCGAGATTGTCAGCGTGCGTCGTGCCCGTGAAGACCGTTAGTTCTTTATCAATTTGACTGTTGAACGACGCGGCCATCGGGTAGAAGGCTTCGACGATTTGTTCGCGCGTCATCGTGCGCGTGCCGCCCTGCGCGAGCATCGCGGCGGTCAAAGCCGCCAGCCCCTCTTTGCCCTTCGGATCGGAGGCTGCGCCCGTCATAAACAGCAGGCGAAAGGTGATGAGCGGCGAACGATTCGGTTGCAGCACGTTGGCGATGCTGCCGCTGCGCATGTTAGTGGCATTGTTGCCTTGAGCGTTCGCGCCTAACGTCACGTTCGGCGGATTGTTTTGCGCTCCGCGAACATTTGTCCTGCGCTGCGCGAAGGAAACGATCTGCAAGCTCATCGTCATGACGGCGAGCAACGCGATTAACTCCAATCTCTTCATTGATTTGTTCCTCCCGTGTTCGCCGTCGTCGCACCCTGTTTTGTTTGCAGCGTGACGATGGTGCGGTTGCGATCAACGAAGTAGCGGCGCGCGGCCGTGCGCATGTCTTCGGGCGTGATGCGGTCATACATCGCAAACACTTTGTTCAGAGTCTCCGGCGTGCGGCGCAGGGCAACGTAAGGCGCAATCGCGCTCGCAATCGCTTCGCTGCTGTCCATCGCGTGGGCGAAGCTGTAACGGGCGTTTGAGCGCGTCGCGTCGAGTTTCGCTTGTGGAATCGTTTCAGTCGTGAATCGCTTGAAGGTTTGCAAGATTTGCTCCTGCACGTATGCCACGTCTTTCGGATCTTTCACGCGCGAGTAGACGGTGAAGAGTTCCGGGTCGAGCTGATCGCCGAAGGACGCGCCGACGAAATCAACTTTCTGTTCTTTCAAGACAAGACGCTGAAAGAGTTCGGAGTTTTGTCCGAAGGCGATAGAAGCTAAAAGATCGAGCGCGGCTTTGTCCAGTTTTTCATCGGAGTAAGCGGGGCCGCGGAAGGCGACGGCGATGATCGGCAGCGTCGGCGTCGGCCAGTCAATGTTCGCGGAAGCG
>JACCYN010000155.1 GCA_013696465.1 Pyrinomonadaceae bacterium | reverse complement strand
CCGTGCCGATCACGAGACCCGGACTCGTCTCCGCTTTGATCGCCGTTGCCGCTTCCCCGTCAACGGATTCGCTTCTTTTCTCCGTCAGCTTGGCGATGCCGAAATCGAGCAGCTTCACAAGGCCGTCGGGGCGAATCATCACATTCTCAGGTTTGATGTCGCGGTGAACGATGCCTGCGCCGTGAGCCGCTTGCAGAGCCGAGGCGATCTGAACCGCCACATCGAGCGCGGATTTAAGCGGCACAGGTTCGCTTTGCAATCTGTTGCGTAGGGTTTCGCCTTCGACGTATTCGGTGGCAATGAAGTGGGCTGCGCCGTCCGTGCCGATCTCGTGGATCGTCAATATGTTCGGATGATTCAGAGCCGAAGCGGACTGTGCTTCCTGCACGAAGCGGCGCATTCGTTCTTCGTCTGCGGCGAGCGTTTCGGGTAAGATTTTCAGCGCGACTCGCCGATTGAGACGCACATCTTCCGCGAGATAGACTTCACTCATCCCGCCCGCGCCGATCTGCGAGCGGATTTCGTAGCGGCCAAGATGTGTGCCGGGAGGAATGCTCACAAGGGGCTGTCCTTACTTTCCTCTCATCAGTAGCCTTCACCAAATTCTTTATTGCTAAAAGGCAGATGAGCTAACGCTTTAACTGCGTCGTCCAATTAAGCACGACGGTGAACGGTAAGGACTGTGCCCCGGCGACGCTGCTGTTAATCAGGAAACGCTGCCCGTCGGCCGTCACATCGTAATCGCCCTCTAGGATTGAGTCTATCTTAAAAAGCGCAGTCGGAGCCTCAGCCTCAAATGTTGCTGCTCCGCTCTTAACGGGAACAGCCATCAATTTTTTATCTGCCGCGAGATAGAAAAGCTCTTTCCCGTCGCGCCGCCAGCGGGGGCTTTCACCGCCCGCCGTCGAGATGCGCCATTTTTCGCCGGGTTGGTCAAAGCGCGTGACATAGATTTCGTTTCGACCCGATTCGTTGGAAATGAAAGCGACCCAGCGACCATCGGAAGAGAAGCGAGCATCCCTTTCATTGAACTGAGTTTGGAGAAAGGGGAAAGGCTTTTGCTCTCCAAAAAGCGGCAAGACCCACAAATCTCTGCCCGCCGTCGGCTCGCCCTTTTGGTAGATGATGAATCGCCCGTCAGCAGACCAATCGGTAGGAGCGTCGAATCCAGATTGAAAAGGCGATTGACCGGTGCTTGTTGTGTCGCTTAACTCCTTGATGCGGAAGGATGACTTACCACTTTCGCAGCACGAAAAGAAGGCTAACCGGCGTCCGTCGGGCGACCATACGGGATCGCCCTCGTCCGACTCACTGGCGGTGAATCGCGTGCGTGTGCCGCGTGCGATGTCCTGAATCCATAAATCGCTTGAACCCGTTCGTTCATCATTAATTGCCACTACGGCTTTCTGTCCGTCCGGCGAAAGCCGCAGATAGTAGTGGTCGCCGGGCGCGCCTGACTGCCCCGTTTCACGTCCGCCGCGATCAAGCCAGACAAATCGAGATGCTCTGATGTTACTCATATACGCGAGCACTCCGTTTTCCGAGACGGAGAACTCCGTCCAGCCGGTCTTATCAAAGTAAGGAATGCGTTCGACCACCGCGAACGGTTCGCCCATAAGACGAAGCTTGTCGGCATCAAACTCGTGCGCGAGCAAAGTGCTGTCGCGCACGTAGAGCAAGTATCCGGGCGCGGCGTATTCCGCGCGTGAGTAAGTCTGCACCAACTGTTTGGTTTCAGCCGAGTCAATTGACCCGACGTAAATACCGACGGGTTCACTCTGAACGCTATTTGTGCCGAAGAGAAAATGGCGACCGTCAGGGAGAAAGTGAAGCCAGTAATTAGTATTCCTATCATCGTTCTTTATTAACAGGGTTGGCGCGCCTCCTGCGGCGGCGACGCGATAAATCCCTCCCTTTACCGGGTCAGCGTCGGCGAACAGAATCGTTCCGTCGCGCCCCCACGTCCCGACTGCCTCAATCGCAGCAGATAAGTTACATACGGTCTGTGGAGAACCGCCCGCAGCTTCAATCTTCTTGAGTTTCCCTTCCGCGAAGAAAGCTAAGTAGCGATTGTCCGGTGACCAGAAGGGAGAGACTGCGCCTTCCGTTCCGGGAAGTGTCTGCGCCGTAAGCGCATCGAGCGAGCGTATCCAGATTGTTCTCTGACCTTCGGATTCGGCGACGAAAGCAAGCCGACGACCGTCCGGTGAAATGCTCAGGTTATGCACCTCTACATCATAGGCAAACCTTGCATTCTCCGGCAGTGCAACCGGAAAACGAACGACGTTTGTCTCCGCAGGCGCGCGGCGGAAACCGATGGCGAACGGCAACACCGCGAGAAGACCGAGCAATATCACGCCCGCGATAATCCACGCGAGACGCTCGCGGCTCTGGAGTCGCACCGACAATGGCGGTGGAGCAACGTCTGCGGCGAGCATTTGAGAACTTGAAAATCCAGAAACCGCTTCAAGCGCAAAAACGAGGTCACGCGCAGATTGAAATCTTTCTTCGCGGTTCTTCTCCAAACAGTGGCGCACCACGCGCTCAACCGCCAGAGGCACGCTGCTATTCGTTACGGAAATGTCGGGCGGGTCTTCTTTCAGAATCGCATTTAACGTCTCGACCGCAGACTCTCCTTTGAAAGCACGATTGCCCGACAGCATCTCGTAAAGAACTGTTCCAAATGAGAAAATGTCCGAGCGATGATCAACGCCCCGCCCACGCACTTGTTCGGGCGACATGTAACCGGCTGTGCCCATCACCGCGCCCGGATCGGTGTGAACCTTGCGCGTCGGCACATCCGTCTGCGCCGCGCTTTCACCTCTCGGCTCGATCAGCTTCGCCAAACCAAAATCAAGAATCTTGACGCGCCCATCTTTAGTGATGAAAAGGTTCTCAGGTTTAATGTCGCG
>JACCYN010000098.1 GCA_013696465.1 Pyrinomonadaceae bacterium | reverse complement strand
GCGTTGCAGCATACGGCGTGCTTCCCCGTCGTCGCGCGGCTTCCCCAGCAACTCTCCCTCGATCACAACTGACGTATCCGCGCCGAGCACAAGGCTGAAGGGACGATTCGCCGCCACCGACCCGGCCTTCTCGCCCGCCAACCGCTCGACGTAAGCGATGGCGCTTTCCCCCGCGCGAATGCTTTCGTCCACATCCGCCGGACAGACTTCATGCGGCCAGCCGACTTGAAGGAGAATTTCCGCGCGGCGCGGGCTTCCCGAAGCGAGCACAAGTTTTTCCATTCTCACGCCCGTCGGGTTCTCATCCTTCGTCATCGCTTGTTTGTCTTCCTCTTTATCCATTACACTTTCGCTCGCGGATAACTTCGATGGATGATTTGCTTCGACCCTTAATCAAAATCTTGCGCGCTTCGGGCGACTCGGAAGAAGCGTTTGAAGCGGCCGCTTTCCTCGCGTGGCGGCGCGTGGCAGGTGAACACCTGCGGACTGCGGCCGTGCCCTTCCGCCTTTACCGCAAAACTCTCGTCGTCGCCGTACCCGATGCGACTTGGCAGAAGCAACTCGAAGCGATCAGCGCGCAAATGCTTTTTCGCATCAACTCGCTGCTCGGTCAAGCCGTCGTCACCTACATCGAGTTTCGCATTGACCCGCAAACAATTGCGCACGAGCGCGAACGCAACGTGAGAATGCCTCCTGTCGAACGCGACACACAAGAGCAGCAGTGGCTTGCTGCGGCGCAAGAACTTCGCACCGCCGCCACTCATATCGAAGACCAAGAGTTACGACGCCGCTTTCTGCTCGCCGCTGGAAGCTCCATTGACGCGCAACAACGCCGAAGAGAGAAAAGAGATTTTTGATTTGCGATTTTCTGCCACTGTTCATCAGATAAAGTAACAGGCAACATTCAAAGAGCTTAACTTGAAATGTAAACAGAACCTAATTTGATGGAGAAAAACACGATGGGGAATCATATGAGATACATACTAACCGTAATCATATTACTGATTTGCTCGTTATCGAGCTTCGCCCAAGACTTAAAACGACAAGGTTCTTTTGGTGTTCAGTTTGCACCCGTAACTAACGCAGTAAAAGCACAATTTCGCTTGACTAACGAGCAAGGCATTCTGGTTCAGCGCGTCATCCCCGGTAGTTCCGCTCAGGAAGGAGGCATTCTCGTCAACGACATTATTCTTAAAATAAACAGCACCGACATTAAAGATGTTGCTCAATTCAGGTCTTTAGCGAACGGCTTTCGTGGAGGTGATCAATTACAGATAGTCCTACTGAGAGATGGCAAGCAGCAGACCAAAACATTTGCGCTGAAGCCACGTCCTTACGAAACGCATCCCAATTTTGACATTTTGTATCAATCGGTAACGGTTGATGGCGCACGACGGCGGGTCATCATCACTAAACCCAAAACACCGGGTAAGCATCCCGCGATCTTTGTTGTCACCGGCGTTGGCTGTTTCTCGCAGGATAAACTCACTCCAGATTCAGTTTCCGGGCGGATTCTTTACACCCTTACGCAAAAAGGTTTTGTGACTATGCGTGTTGAGAAGAGCGGTATGGGTGACAGTGAAGGGATACCTTGCTCAAGTCCACAAGTAGATTTGCAAGCCGAGACGAGAGGATACGTCGCCGGGCTGAAGGCACTAAAAAGTTATGCGTTCGTTGATAACGAGCGAATATTTATCTTTGGTCAAAGCATTGGCGGAGTTATTGCTCCCATAATCGCCGCCGAATCTCCAGTTAAGGGCTTAATTGTCGCTGAAACTGTTGGCAAGTCTTGGTTCGCGTATGAATTAGAGAACTTGCGCCGACAACTTCCGCTGAGGGGTGTTGCTTACGACGAAGTGGAAAGAATCGTCCGTCAGAAAGAATACTGCAACCGCCGCTTGTATATTGATAACCAAACGCCTGAACAAATTGCAAAAGATGCTCCGTATTGCGCCCAGCTTCCTATCCAACCGCCTGCGCCATATACCTATATGCGACAGGTAGCGGCATTAAATATTGCGGAGAATTGGAAGCCAGTTGATGCTCCGGTGCTGGTTATCTACGGCACATCTGACTTTCAAACGAGTGCCGACGAACATAGGTATCTAACAGACGTTATTAATAGCTTTCATCCGGGCAGGGCAACCTACGTCGAAATACCAAATATGGATCATGGTTTTGAAAGCGTTCCCTCGCAGCGTGAAGGCATGCAGAGGTATCTCAATAACCAACCGCCCGGAGAATTCAATCTGGCAGTTCTCGCTGAAATGCAACGATGGTTGGATGAAGTAGTGAAACGCAGCACAAGGAGTTGAATTTGAAAGCAAAGTGCAGTAGTCCATTTACGAAAATACCGTAGTTATTTTTACCGTCAATAATGACCTAAATTTTCGCAGACGAATCGCTCCGAATATTAAAAAACAATTTGGAGAAACTAATAATCTGCGATCTTAAATTGCGTAAAACCGTAACTGAAGTTTACAGTCAAGTATAATTTTGGAACTTAAAATTTCAAATCTGCAATCACTAATCGTCCGTTCCTGAAATCAAAGATCACAAATCTAAAATCAAAAATTCCTTTATGCCTATCACCGAAGCAGACATTGAAAAGCTCGCGCGCCTCGCGCAACTCGAACTGACGGATGAGGAACGCCGCGCGCTCGCGCCGCAAATAAGTTCAATCGTCGAGTACGTTGAACAATTAAATGAGATTGACACTAACGGCATCGAGCCGTCGCTCGGCGGACTCACGCTCGAAGGCGAGCGCACGGAGACGATGCGCGACGACGCGGTGCGCCCGTCGCTCGGACAAAAGGCAGCGTTAGCGGAAGCGCCCGACCCTGCTTCCGGCTACTTCCGCGTGCCCAAAGTTCTCTAAACCAACGATCCCTAATCCATTCCTTCTCGCAGCTAATTTCATGAACGCAGAACGACACACGGCGAACGCTCAAGACTCCGGTTCCAATTCTCAAGACGCAACCGCTCACGCGCGAACGAGTCGCGCGCTCGACGCGGCGGAACGACTCAACCCGACGCTCAACGCTTTTCTGCAAATTGACCGCACGGGCGCGCTCCTTCAAGCGGAAGAATATGACCGTCGCCGCAGCAACAAACAAGGTGATGAATTAATCCCGCTCGGAGGCACGCCCGTCGCCATCAAAGACAACATCTGTGTGCGCGGACTGCAAGCTTCGTGCGGCTCTCACATTCTCGAAAACTATCAGCCGCCTTACGACGCGACGGCCATCGAACGCTTGCGCCGCGCGGGTGGCATCATCATCGGCAAGACGAACTGTGACGAGTTTGCGATGGGATCGTCAAATGAAAACTCCGCCTTCGGCGCGGTGCGCAACCCTTGGAACACGAAACTCGTGCCGGGCGGATCGTCCGGCGGATCGGCGGCGGCCGTTGCGGCGCGCATCACGCCCGTCGCGCTCGGCTCGGAGACGGGCGGCTCGGTTCGTCAACCCGCCGCTCTATGCGGCATCGTCGGACTTAAGCCGACCTACGGGCGCATCTCGCGCTACGGCTTAGTCGCCTTCGGCTCCTCGCTCGACCAGATCGGCATCTTCAGTTTGAACGTTCAAGATGTTGCGAAAGTTCTCGGCGTGATCGCCGGGCGCGATGAACGAGATGCAACGAGCGCCGACGTTGCTGTGCCGGATTACGCGGGAAACTTAACGAACGAAATTAAGGGCGCGCGCATCGGCGTGCCGCGTGCGCTCTTCGGCGAAGGCTTGGACGAAGAGGTGCGCGAGAAAGTCGAGAGCGCGATTGACGTTTACCGCGATCTCGGCGCGGAAGTTGTTGACGTTGACCTGCCGCACTCACGTTACGCGATTGCCGTCTACTACATCATCGCAACGGCGGAAGCATCGTCGAATCTCGCGCGCTACGACGGCGTGCGCTACGGTGTGCGCGCCGAAGAAGCAGCGACGCTCGACCGTATGTATCGCCGCACGCGCGAACACGGCTTCGGCGCGGAAGTCAAACGCCGCATTATGCTCGGCACTTACGTGCTTTCATCCGGCTACTATGAAGCCTACTACCGCAAAGCCCAACAAGTGCGCCAACTGCTGAGAGAAGATTTCCGCCGTGCGTTTGAAAAGTGCGACGCGATCTTAACACCGACAACTCCAACTACCGCATTTCCGCTCGGCGCAAAAACCGACGATCCATTGGCGATGTACTTAAACGACATCTACACCTGCACCGCCAATCTCGTCGGCATCCCCGGCATTTCTGTTCCGTGCGGATTGTCGAGCGAGAACTTGCCCATCGGAATGCAACTCGTCGGGAAGCATTGGAGCGAGAAAACCCTGTTACAACTCGCTCACGCTTACACGGAAGCGCAACCGTTTACTGCGCTTCCGCCGGCGACTGCTCTGGCGACGTGAGGCTTATGATTCGGTACAGTAATAATGATGTAATTAGTTTAGAAGAATATGCAGCAAGCTTACCTTTTTGCTCCGGCTTCTTCGAGGATTTCGATTACTTCGAGGTGTGGATTATCTGAGGCTATTGCTAACACGCTTTTTCTTTCTGAAGTAGTAGCATTCACATCTGCGCCCTCAGCAATTAAGAGCTTCACAATTTCCTCGTGTCCGCTCCATGCTGCGGACATTAAAGGAGTGTATCTATTCCGCCCTTTTACATTCGCATCAGCACCACTATCGAGCAGAAATTTAACAACCTCAAAATGACCTTTACCTGCTGCAACAGTTAGGGCTGAATCAGTTTGGTGACCTCCAGCGCCTGTTGAAGCGTTTATGTCAACTCCTTCAGCAAACAAAGCTTTCATTTTCGCCAAATCACCGTAGTAAGCTGCGTACACAAATGCCTCTTGTCTATCCCAGCGACGCACATCAGGATTATCACTTCGAGTGGCATCGCTATTACAAGCTACGAGAACTAGAAACGGCAACATCAAAACAAGCTTTGGCGCCCTTTTGCTTTTCAGGATTATAACTGAACTTAACATCTCAGTTACTAAAGTTTTATTCGCCCTTCTTGTCACGAATCAAATCACCCGTAAAAATCTCGACAATTCCCTTCGCCGTGCCGAGCAATGGTGTCGCATCAAGCCCGACGTGAACTGCGCCGCGCAGCAGCCCCTTTTTCTTGATCTCATAGCCCGCGAGACCTAACGCGACGAACGTGCCGACCACCGGAATCGGTTTGATTACGCGCTTCGCCAAATTCCAACCGCCCGCGCGTAACACTCTTCTTTTAACCTCTGCTGTCATCTCGTTATGCTCCTTCATTGTCTGACCAAGCTGAGTTCCGCACGCAACATGCGCTCATCGTAGGGTGAGAGCGCAAACGCGCGCCCGTCGATCTCGAAAGTCGGAACTTTCCTTTTGCCGTCGTTGAGTTTCATAACGTGCTCGGCCGCGCCATCCCGTTCCTCGATGTTGATCTCTTCGTAGGAGATTCCCTGTTCGCCCAAAAACTTTTTCGCCCGCCGACAATCGCTGCACGTCGTCGTTGTGTACATTTTGATTATCATTTATCTTTGATGCTCCGTCTTAAATTTTCACGAAGATATTTTACTTGACCGGACGCGGCTCTGACTAGCAGTTTGAAGAAACGCTGCTAAAGACCCGATGCTCCCATTCGCACGCTTAAAATGGCCGGAGATGCGCCCGTTCGCCGTCGAACTGATTGAGCGCATTCATGCGGGACACGTGGAGAGGAATTTCTCGATGCCCGTCGTTGATTTCGTGCGTGTCTTCGCGCCCGACGCTTCGGAAGCGGAATTGGCGAAAGTGGCACAGCGCGGCGCGCTTGAGTTCACCGCCGACGCTTCAGACGGCGGCGTGTTTCAACTGCCGGAAGGCGAGCGCGCGACATTCGATCTGGGGCGCGAAGGATTTGCCTTGCGCCTGCCCGTGCGCATGAGCGGCAGATACGAAATTTACACGGACGGCTTTCGCGTGCTGTTCAACGAAGGCGAGGAATTGGAAGGCTGCAAGCGTTTGGTTTTGCTCGTCTGCAATCGCATCGTCACGGTTGACGTAACGACCGAGCGCATCTACGCGCACGCTCCCGTCAAGTTATTCGATCTGTGCGTGGAATTTGATTAAACCTTTGAGGCTTCCAACTTCTCTTGCGCTCTTTGAAGAAACGCGCGCATCATCTTTTCGATGCCCTTCTGCATCTCGTCGCTAATTCGCTTCTCGCCGATCCACCCCGCGAAGGTGTGAAGTTCTTTCGCGCTTTCTCGTCTTAATTCCACATCCTGCACGATGCGCACGCGCGTGCGTCCCTTGTCAACGGATTCAAACTCGGCACTATAACGCAATAAGTTCTGCTTCTCGTTCGGGGCGGGCGACCATTCGATGAGTTGCGGCGAATCTTCCGTCTGCCGCACAAGGAAACTCGCGCTCATCGAACCGATGACGGGCACGGGCGCGGCTATCGTCCAACGCCTCGCGCCACCCGCCTCCTCCGTGATGCTCTCGACGCCCGGCATCAATTCGAGGAAATTGCGCGTGTCGTTAAAAAACTCGCGCGCCTTTTCAGGCGTCGCTTTAACTTCGATCTGATCGTCAAATCCGGCTTTAATCTGAAACATTGAAATGCAGAATTCAGAAAGCAGGAGTCAGAATGTAAAGGCGAATTTCTTTTATTCTGACTCCTGCCTTCCGACTTCCTTTCTTTAGAATGTCGGCTGAAAGAGAAGTGAGTTAAAGAACAATCGCGTCGTCACGCGCCAGATGCCGCGAAAGTTCGGGTCTTCGGCATAGAGGACAACATGGCCTCGGCCCGTCGGTTCTTCAAATATATAGGATGTGCCGCGCAAGAGTCGCTCGGTGTTGTTCGGCCAAGTGAATCCGGCGATGCGCAGTGTTTGATTCGGTTCGCCCGCAAAAACAACGGCGTTTGTGCCTTCCTTCGACGCGCGAAAGAAATAAGCGGAAGCGACGAGCGCGGGGAGCGTCGGCGATTCGTAGCCGTAGGTGAGCGGCGTGGTGCGATCAACGGTGGCGCGCATGATCGCGCCGGGCACGGCTTCGGGCACTCGGCCCGGTCTTGCAGAAGGCGATGCTATCGGCGGCAAGTCGGGCGGCGCGTCCTGCATCTTCTCCGTTTGGTTTTCTTCGCCGACGGGCGCGGAAGTCTGTCCGCTTTGCGAAGCGGGTTGCGTCGCTGTTGGCTGCGTCGCGGCGTCGGCGGACGTGGATTGTGGCGTGCGCCGTTCGCGTCGTCCTCGCCGGTCGCGCCCTGTGGTGGTCGGCGCAACGGTCTGCTCGCGTTGAGCGTTGGCGGCGGTCGCCGCTTCTTGTGGAATCGGCGATGGAGTTGGAGACGCGGCTGCGTTCTCCCCTTGCTGATTCCTTTGCTCGTCATCGTCGCTGCCGACAAGACGCGACGAAGTGAGATTCACATCCTTGAGCGCGGCGAAAGCGGCCGCGCCCTTGATACAAACAAGCGTGCCGCCGCGCTGTGCCCAAGCACGTAATGCTTCAACGCCCGGTTTGCCGAACGCCGCGAAGTAGCCACCGGGCGATCCGTCCGGCATGATAATCACGTTGTAGTTGTCGAGCCGCACGCTTCTAAGCGCGTTGATCGTCATCGGCGTGAAGTCAACTCCGTAACGATCAAACGTCCACCAGAGCGCGCCGTAACTCGTCTGGCTCACGGGTTCGTCGGCGACGACGATGATGCGCGGGCGCACAAGCGAAACGACCGTCTCCGATCCGACTCCGGTTTCGCCCGTTTCAATGAAACCTGTGTTGACTGCTGCGACTTGCACGCCCGTCTCACGCGCAAGCTGCGCGATGCGCTCGTGCAAAGTTTCAGGATTGCGGCTGACGCGCGCGATCATCGTGCCACGCGGGTAATCACGCCCGCCCGCGTTCAACGGGCGCGTGGCAACCGCGAGTTTGTAATTCTCTTGCAGCAGGCGAATGGCGACCGACGCCGCCGCGTTACGCCCATACGGAATGATGTAAGCGATCTGCGCCCGACCTGTCACGCCGCCGTCTGTAACTAACAATGAGTAAAGTGGGCTTGGCGAAAGTTCAGGAATACCCGGGCCGCGCCTGATGACATTTCCATTAGCATCCACTCCGATGTTCTCCCCCGTTTGCGCTTGCAGTTGCGGTTGGCGGAGAAGCGGAGTTGAAGAAACGCTCGCCGCATCTTCCGTCCAATACGCTTCGACGCCGAACGCGAGCGGCAAAGACCACGCCGTGATGTCGTAGAAACCGTAATCTTCTTTCGGCGCGTTTTCGCCGCGACGCTGGTTGCGCTGAAAGCGCGCGATTTGTTCGCGGGTAAACGCCGCGTCTTGATTCGTGTTCGGCTCAAGCAATGCTTTCGCCAGACGCTTCTGCGGCTGCGCAAGATCAACGATGAATGCTCCGGCGGGAAACTGCTGTGCAGTGGCGATGGAATTCGCCGTCATATAATCATGCGCCCGCGTCGAGCGAAACGCTTCACTGCTTCTGCCGACTTCGATTCCGGCGCGCAGGAGAATTTCGACGAGTTCGGCCGCACGGACGGGATCGCTTCCGGGCAAAATCACGAAGCGACGCACGCGCTCGTTGCGCCCCTCTTCAATCGCGCTGCGTTTGAATTCGTAGTAGTCACTCAATCGCGCCGCGCGGTTCTGCGCCGCCGTCTCCAAAGTCGTCAGCGAGGCGACGAAGTGTTTGGCAATCGCCGAGCGGAACGTGACAATAGTATCGTCGTCGCGCCGCCAATTAAGGCCTTTCCAGCCGCCGCCGTCCGTCTCATACGTCATGCCGGTCGCGCCGTTCAGACTCGGCCACGAATCCCAGTAGCCCGGATAGAAGAGATCGAAAATGTCGCGGACGTAGAAATCCCAATTCCTCTGATCGAACTCCCTCGCGTTGGCGCGCCCGAAGGCGGTGAGCCAGCGCGCGGTTTGCGCGGCTGGCAAATTCGGATTGATCGGTTGCGCGGCGGGTGGAAAGAAGAACTGCGCGGGCTGCCCGTGATGATCAACGAAGACTTGCGGGTTCCATTCGAGATAAGCCGCTTGCATGTTGCGCGTCTCGCGCTGCGACGAAACAAGATTGTCGCGGTTGAGGTCGAAGCGGTAACGGTTGACGCGCCCGAAGACGCTCCACGGCTCGCGGTGTTCGGAAGCTGCGGGCTCGGGATTGCCGATGCCGAAAGAGTTGTACCACGTCACGAAACGCTCGTGCCCGTCCGGGTTGGAGCAGACGTTGATCAGCACGACGCAGTTTTTCAAAACGTCGAGCGTGCGCCCCTCGTTCGACGCGGCGAGTTGGTAAAGCACCTGCATCATCGCCTCGAACGACGCCGATTCGTTGCCGTGAATCGTGTAACTCAGCCAGACGACGAGCGGCGTGTCGGCCGTGATGCGCCGCGCTTCATCGGCGGCGAGCGTGCGCGGATCGCTGAGGCGTTTGATGTTCGCTTTAATTTGATCGAGACGTTGCAGATTCTCCGGCGCGCTCACCGCCACAAGGTGCATGGTGCGGTGCTCGTTCGTCTCGCCGATGTCAGTGACGCGCACGCGGTCGGGCGCGGTCGTCGCGATCCTTTCAAGGACGCGCTCCATCTGCGAGTAGTTTGTGTGAAACTCGCCCACGTCGTAGCGCAGCAGAGTTTGCGGGCGCGGGACGTTTTCGCGATAGGGGCCGCGCGTGTAAAAATCGAAACGCGCGGCGGCGCTCTGTGCCGGAGAGAGAGACGAGAAAAGTAGAACGACGAAAACGAGGCGAAGAAGCGAAAGATGGGTTGGAATCATTCGTCAGGAATGCTCTCTTTTTGATGTGGAAGATTTGACCAAGACGCTATGGATATTAACTTGCTTTGACGGCCATTCTCAAATCCTTAGCGCAAAGTTCGCGGGTAAATCTCAAATAAAGCGGATTGTCCGCGAGCGTGAAGCCGAATTCTAATCTCAAATGAATCCAGAACTTGTTCTGTGCGATCAACAACGGCTAAGGCATAATTACGAGGGGGCAATAGAATTTTATGCGAGATTCTTCAAAGTGCGATTTCGGCAGCGAAGACTCGTGCCCGCGCTGCGGGACGGAACGCTTACGCGCGTGGGGCGAACTAACGGACGAAGAGCAAGGAATCGTTCGCCGTTTGCCGCGCGCAGCCGACTTCAATCTAACGGAGCGCGCCGCGCAACATCTCTGGTGTACGCGATGCTTCTACGAATCAACTGAACTAAGGCCGCGAAACATTTGACAGCGCTCGAAAGCGCGAAAAAATGCTTTCTTGCCTTCAGCTTCTTTTGTTTTCAAGAGTCGGTGATGCGCTCCAAGGCGCGGCGCACCTCGCTCATTCTCAATTGCAATTCTTCAATCAACGCGGCGGGCGAGGCGAAGTTCATCAAGCGGGCGAGATCATTTAAGAGAACGGTGTCAGCGACGGGCAGCCGCGTCGAGCGTCCGACGAGAAGGCGCAGATGATGATCGAGCGTGCGCAGCAAAGTGTAGCCTTGCTGAAGCGCGTCGCCACTTTCATCGTCGAGCGAACTGACTCGGCGCAAACGCGCAATCGTGTTTAGCGTCGAACGATCTTCCGCTTCGTCCGGCAAATGATCGCGCAGTTGCAGGTAGCGGGCGGCAAAGTAAACGTCGAGCATTCCGCCCGCGCCGAACTTAATATCAATGTGGCTCTTTGTGATTGCGCCGCGTTCGCGTTGCAGGCGCTCGCGCACGCGGCGCGTCTCGTCGCGCAAAATGTTTCGCTCGATCTTCTGCGCCGCTTCGTGAATGACACGCCGCGCCTCCTTTTCAACTTCCCTACCCAATTCTGTGTCGCCCGCAACGTGGTGGAGTTTCACGTAGGCGAGCCATTCCCAAACTGCGGCGCGGTTTTGCAGATAATCGAGAAAAGAGTTTACGTCGTTGACGAGCAAACCGTTTTTACCGTCGGGGCGCAAACGTAAATCAACGCGGTAAAGACCTCCTTCGCGCGTAACGCTTGAGAGCGCGGCGACGAGCGTTTCGACGATGCGCGCGTAAGCTTCGCGGTGCGTGAGTCCATGAACGGGCGACGGAGCTTCGCCGTTGTAGACGATCACAAGGTCTAAATCCGATCCGTAATCCGTTCCGCCGCCGCCGAGACGACCCAAGCCGAGCACGGCGAGCGGCAAGTTCGTCGGAGCAACGTCGAGCAAGTTTTCATCCTTCTCCTTCCCCACCTTCGCACCGCTACGGCGTTTAATCTCGCTCATGGCAATGGAGAGCGCCGCGTTGATGCTGGCGACGGCGAGTCGGGATTGCAGACGGTTCGATTCGATCATCGAAATCTCGTGCGCCGCATCGCGCGATCCAATATCCACAAGCATTTCGACCCACGCGCGCCGCAACGCCGCGAGTCGCTCGCCGAAACTCTCCGCCGTTTGAAGCGCGTCTTGAAAACTCTGCTCGTAGGAACGCTCAACACGATTGTCAGATTCGACGGGCAGCGATTGGATGAGTCGCGGGTTGTGGGCGATCATCTCGCCGAAAAACTCGGACGCACCACACAACCGCACGAGAGCCTCCAAGTGCCTTTCCGTGAGCGACATCCGACGTTCGTACTTATCGAGCGATTGCGCCACGCGCGCGGCGAACCACAGCGCGCGCCGTTCGTTGAGCGAATCGCTCGCCGCCGCGCGCACAAGCTCTGCGATCTCTTTCACCGCGACTCCATCGCGCTCGGCCGAAACGAGGTGCGCGTGGAAGATTTGCGCAATTGCTTCCGTGCTCGTAGCAGCGGCAGCAAAGTCCTGCGTCGCGTCGCCAGAATCACTAAGCGCGACGGGTGTGTCGGCGAGTTGCGCGCTCGGCGGGGCATTTCGGCTTAAACCTTTTTCAACCTCCTCTGCGCCGAAAACGCGGTCGAACGCCCGGCGCACGTTCGTCGTGTGTTTGGCGAGTGCGCGATTAAAATCCTCAAGCGCGTGTTCGCCCGTGCAGTGCATCCGGCGCGCGACGAGCGTGCGGCGGACTGCTTCATCCGGCACCGTGTGGGTTTGCAAGCCGTGCTCGATCTGCAAGCGGTGTTCGAGCGTGCGCAGGAAAGTGTAAGCGTCGAAGAGCGCGGATCGTTCGCGTTCGGTGATGAGTCTTCGATCCGCGAGGCGGCCAAGTGAGACGAGCGTGTGCGGGGCGCGCTGAAGCCACACATCGCGGCCGCCGAAAGCGAGTTGCAAAGCTTGCGCGATGAATTCAATTTCGCGCACTCCGCCACGACCGAGTTTGACGTTGAATTCGCCCGCGCCGGTGTTGTGCTCGCGGTCAATCTTCTCTTTCGCCGTGCGGACGTGCGAGAGAGCGCCCGCAATCGTCTCGCTCGAACGATAGACGCGCCCACGCACATCTTCGGCGAAGCGCGCGTAAACCGTGCCCGCCCCGGCCGCCGCGCGCGCGCGGATCAGTGCTTGCAGTTCCCATGCTTCGGCCGTCGTGTTGTAATAGCGCACGGCTTCGGCAAGCGAGCAACTAAGCGCGCCGACGCGCCCGTAGGGTCGAAGACGCAAGTCAACGCGGTAAGCTCCCGCCTCGCCTGAACTGCCCGCGCTGCTGCCACCGACGAGTCGCGCCGTGCGTTCGCCGAGTTTATTGAAATACTCTCGATTAGTGACGGGCGCGCGCGCGCCCGTCGGGGCGGTTGTGCCTTCGTCAGAGTAAAGGAAAAGCAGGTCAATGTCGGAGGCGTAATTAAGTTCGCGCGAGCCGAGTTTGCCGAGCGCAACGATGCAGAATCCGGCGCGGCGTTCGCGCCCGCGATCATCCTTGTAGAGCGGCGCGCCGTAGCGATTGTCCCATTCTTGCGCGGCCGAAGAGAGCGCGTAGGCGAGCACGGCGTCGGCGAGATTTGAGAGTTCTTCGATAATTTCGACGAGCGTCGTTGTGCGACGGATGTCGCGGAGCGTGATGCGGAGAAGTTCGCGGCGACGAAAACGCGCGAGCAGCGTTTCGCCGTCGAGCGATGTGTGAGTGTGGGCGAAACGCCCCAACGATTCGCCGAGTTCTTCCGTAGATTTAATGCGCACGTCTCTGCGTTCGCGCGCGAGCCACTGAAGGTAATCAGGATTCTGCAGAAGCGTCGTCGCCAGCAGCGGACTCCACGCGGCGAGCGCGAGTGCGTCAGATAGAAGTCCCTCGTCGCGCTCGAACAGGCGCGCGGCGCGGCTGTGCTCTGTCGCAAATCGCTCGTAGAAGTTGCGCGCGCCCGCCGCGTCCGGCAGTTCGCGCAGAAGTTCGTCCAACTTTTTTCCTGTCTCAACCAAGACGATGAATTTACCAAACGCACGAAGCAACGAACGAAATCCGCCTCGCTTCTTCTGCCCGCGCGAACCTCAAAGATTAACTCACACCGCCGACGAAAAACTCCCCCTACTCCGTTCGCTTGACGACGCTTACTTTTCCTGCCGCGTCTACGGTGAAACGAACAGGCACTCCGATCAACTGTAGAGTACGATATTTCCCCGCCCCGACTTTGTGCAAAGCGAAAGCGCGCCCCACATGCTCGCCCTTTGCGAGCGGCGGAACATCAAAAGCGTAGCCGCATCTTTCATCAACGGCGCGATTGGCCGCCACCACATCCGGGCGCGGCAGATCGGCGACGCGATAGCCGACAAATTGATCGTCAACGTATAACTGCACCTCGACGCGCTCCGTCGGCACGCGTTTATTCACCACCCAGCCCGCGATCTCCCCCCCCCCGCCCACCTCCGTCCACCCGCGAAAAATAGGCGGAAAGAAAGTTGCCGAATAGACGTAAGCACAGAGGGTCGCAACGAGCGTTGCGGCGACGCTGAAGGTCGCTATCAGCAGGTAAGAGCGCGTGCGATTGGGCATCAACAGTTATGATTTCCGCAAGGACAAATTGCCAGCTTTCGCTTTGTGCATGGCGAGCGGAAAAGTATTATCAACTTAATCTATTTGCCACGCCGCACGCAAAGAAGCGCGCCTAAGTGAATCAGCAAGAACTCACCGGAGCGCGCTTTAATAATCTCGTGTGGCCTAAAAGAATTACATACGAAAACAGAACAAACGAGGGGCGCGGGCATATCCCTAGCACTGATGCCGTGCACATAATGTTAGACATCAACAATTTTGCTTCGTTCAATTAATTGCTTGACTCCGGTTCTGTGAACAGCCACCTTGTAAAGTTTTGAACTATGCGCATACTACCAACGACTCGGCTCACTTGGTAAACTTTTTCGCCGGAATAGAAGGTTATGAGAACACATAACGCGATTCGGGAAACCCGCTGCTTCCCGAATCGCGTTATCTGTTTTGTGTAGTGAACTGAGCTTAGATGTCGAAGTAAAGCCCGAACTCAAGCGGGTGCGGGCGCATCCGCAAGGGGGCGATTTCGTTTTCGCGCTTGTAGCGAATCCAAGCGGTGATGAGTTGCCGCGTGAAGACATCGCCTTTGAGCAAGAATTCCTGATCGCGCTCCAGAGCGTCGAGGGCTTCGTCGAGCGTGCCCGGAAGTGACGGCACGTCCTTCAGTTCTTCCGGCGAAAGATCGTAGATGTCTTTGTCGAGCGGCGCGCCCGGATCGATGCGGTTTTGAATGCCGTCTAAGCCTGCCATCATCATCGCGGCGAAAGCGAGATACGGATTGCACGAAGGGTCGGGCGGACGAAACTCGATGCGCTTCTGTTTCGGGTTTGCGGAGAACATCGGGATGCGCACGGCCGCCGAGCGATTGCGCGCGCTGTACGCGAGATTAACAGGCGCTTCAAAGCCGGGCACAAGTCGTTTGTAGCTGTTCGTGGTCGGCGCGGCGAAAGCGACGAGCGCGGGCGCGTGTTTTAGGAGTCCGCCGATGTAGAAGCGCGCCATCTCTGAAAGCCCCGCGTAGCCGTCGCCCGCGAAAAGCGGCTTCTCGTCTTTCCACAAGGATTGATGGACGTGCATTCCGCTTCCGTTGTCGCCGTAGAGCGGCTTCGGCATAAAGGTGACGGACATGCCGCGCCCGTAAGCCGTGTTGCGGACGATGTATTTGAAGAGTTGCAAATTATCTGCTGTACCAAGAAGCGTCGAGAAGCGAAAATCAATTTCGCATTGCGCGGTGGCCACTTCATGATGGTGGCATTCGACGTTGATACCGACTTCCGATAAGGCGAGCGAGATTTCAGCGCGCAAGTCAACGAGCGAGTCGGCGGGCGAGACGGGCACGTAGCCGCCCTTGTTGCGGATGCGGTAGCCGAGATTTGCGCCACGCTCGCTTTCGCCGTTGCGCTGGCTGTTCCAAGTGCCTTCGTCGGTGTCGAGTTCGTATCCGGCGGCGTGCGGGTCGTTGCGGAAACGAACCGAGTCGAAAACGAAGAATTCGGCTTCGGGGCCGAAGTAAGCGGTGTCGGCGAGTCCCGTAAAGCGCAAGTAATTTTCCGCGCGGCGGGCGACTGAACGCGGATCAAGCGGATAGCCTTCTTTTGTGATCGGCTCGACGACGTTGGCGACGAGACACAGGGTTGGCTCTTCCGCGTAGGCGTCCATCCAGAAGCGAACGGGGTCGGGGACGAGCAGCATATCCGATTCGTTGATCGCCGCCCAGCCGCGTAAGGAAGAGGCGTCGAAGCCAAAGCCGTCTTCAAACGAATCTTCGGTTAACTGACTTATCGGGTAGGACAGATGATGCCATGCGCCGACGAGGTCGGTGAAGCGCACGGAAAAAAACTTTGCTCCTTGATCTTCGGCATACTTCAAGGCCGTTTTTGCGTCCATGTTATCTCCTGACAAATTGGGTATTAGAGGTGACGGATGCTCTTTGCGCGGGCAGATAACGCTCGGAGCGGAGAAAAAGCAGGTACATTATTTTTCGGAGGCGAGACAGCAGCGCGCCGGAGCGCGTGCCGCTCGAAAGAACTTCGTATTATATTAGCCATCACCGCAGTGTCAAGGTTTTTACGGCGCAAACAAGCGGCGCGCGTTGTGCTACACTCCGTAAAAGTCTTCTAAATTATTACGAGGCGCGGGCTTAAGGATGCGCGCGCCTCTTCTGTGGGCGGAAAAAATAGTTTTTGACCCGCATAGGTTTTTCTGTTAAATTGCCGAACTAAAGCATTCCAACCTAAAGTTTTACCTCGTAAGCTGCTTTCACATGAGGGTAAGCGGTTACGAATCGAGTTGCCAGCAAGCGATCTGATGGGGACAAGGCAGGAGACGACTAGAAGTTGACCACAGTTACCGAACAAGCCCTTGAAATCTACGGCATTGAGAATTGGGGAGCCGGTTATTTCGACGTTAATCGCAAAGGGCATTTGATCGTTCATCCGTCGGACGGAGATAACCGCGCGGCAGACGTTAAAGATATTGTCGAAGACCTCGCCCGACGCGGCATCCAGACGCCCGTCTTGCTGCGCTTTCCGCAACTCGTCACGGCGCAGGTGCGCAAACTGCAACGCGCTTTCCGCAGTTCGATCCGCGAATACGAGTATCAAGGTTCGCATATGTGCGTCTATCCGATGAAGGTCAACCAGCAACGTGCCGTCGTCGAAGAGTATTTACGCGAAGGCTCGCGCTACGATTTCGGACTCGAAGCCGGATCGAAAGCCGAGCTCTACGCTGCCCTTGCGATGGAGCAATCGCCCGATTCCTTGCTTGTCCTCAACGGCTTCAAAGACGAAGAGTTTATCGAACTTGCCTTCGCGGGCGCGCGCTCCGGCAAGCGCGTCGTAATCGTCATTGAGAAGATGAGCGAGCTTGATTACATCCTGCGCATCGTCGAACGCTACGAAGACGGAAATCTTCCGATGATCGGCATTCGCGCTAAGCTTTACTCGAAGGGTTCGGGACGCTGGGAGAAGTCGGGCGGCGAAGCGGCGAAGTTCGGTTTGACGACGACTGAAATTTTGGAAGTCATCCGCCGCCTCCGCGAAACCGAGCGCATCCACATGCTGCGCCTCCTGCATTTCCACATCGGCTCGCAACTCACCGACATCAAGCGCATCAAGAACGCGATGAAAGAGGTGGCGCGCGTCTATTCCAAAATTCACCAGATGGGTGTGCCGATTGACCTGCTCGATGTCGGCGGTGGCATGGCCGTTGATTATGACGGATCGAAGACTGCTTCTGATTCTTCCGCGAACTACGCGGCGCAGGAATTCGCCAACGACGTGATCTACACGATCAAAGGCGTCTGCGACGACGAGAATGTGCCGCACCCGACGATCATTCAGGAATCCGGCCGCTTCTTAACGGCCTATCACGCGATGCTCGTCACCAACGTGCAAGACGAAATTGAAACCGTCGTTGACGACAGCAATCAGCCGATGGAAATAGACGAAGACGATCCGCAGGTCGTCGTCGAACTCGGCGATCTGCGCGAATCCGTCAACGCCAAAAATTACCGCGAGTATTACCACGACGCGCTCGAACATCGAGATGAACTTTTCACGCTTTTCAATCTCGGCTTGATCTCTCTGGAGGATCGCGCGAAAGGCGAAGTCTTATTCTGGGATGTGTGCGAACGCGCCGACCGCTACGCGCAGCAATCCGCTTACGTCTCCGAAGAGTTTGACGAGTTGCGAAGACTTTTGCGCGTAAAGTATTTAACCAACTTCTCCGTTTTCCGCTCCGTCCCCGATCACTGGGCGTTGGGTCAACTCTTCCCCATCGTCCCCATTCATCGCCTTAACAAAGCGCCGACGGAATACGCCACGCTCTGCGACATCACGTGCGACTCGGACGGCGTGGTTGACAACTTCATTGACCTGCACGACGTGAAGCAGGTGCTGGAATTGCACAAACTCATTCCCGGCGAACCGTACTACATCGCGTTTATGCTCGTCGGCGCGTATCAAGAGGTGATGGGCAACAATCACAACCTTTTCGGCGCGCCGAACGAAGCGCACATCCACATTGACGAGGATGGCTACTTGATCAAAAAGGTGATGCGCGGCACGACCATCGGCGAGGCGACGAAATCGGCGCGCTACGAACGCGGTCAACTGCACGAGAACTTTCGTCGGATCGTCTCGGCGCGCGTCCGTTCCGACGATCTGACGGAAGCCGAAGCAACCGAACTCGTCGAATTTTATGAATCGCGCATTGACAGTTACACATATCTTGCAGTTAACGGCGATGCGACTCGCGCGCGGCGGCGCGGCGATTAAGTTTTTGAATTTGCACGCAGTAACAGCGACAGAAATTTCACAATAGTTCTTCTCACACAAAGTTGATTTGCAGCCGACCAATTCTATGGTAACCCAACGTAAACCACGACCCACACGCTACTTAACCGCCTCCACGCGCCCTGTCCAAGTTGACCGCGACCGTTCCATCGCCGGGCTGCTTGAGAAAATGGAAGGCGCCGGTTTCGGCGCGCGCCAACTCGCCGAATCGCATCGCATCTGGCTCGACATGCTCGGCGACAGCACGACCATTTACGTCGCCGCCTCCGGCTCGCTCATCCCCGCAGGGATGCGCCGCCTGCTCGCGTATGTAATCAAAAACCGCTTCGTTGATGTGCTCGCCCTCTCCGGCTCGCTCATCTTCCATGACTTGCACGAAACATTGGGACGCAACCACTATCAAGCGCACCCTTCGATGACCGACGCGGAACTCGAATCCGCGCAGATCACCAGAACGCGCGACGTGCTCTCAAGCGACGAAGAATACCGCGAAGCGGGCGAATGGATTTCTGGCTTCGTCAACCAACTCGACGAAACGCGCTCCTACTCGACGCGGGAATTCTTCCACCTCATCGGACGCGAACTCTCCGAGATTTCCACCGAAGACGGAATCTTAACGGCCGCTTACAAATCACGCGCGCCCGTCTTCTGCCCCGACGTCGCCGACAGCTCAATTGCTATCGGCATCGCCGCCTCGCGCTTCGAGAAGAAAAACAATTTTCAGTTCGACATCGTGGGCGACTCCTTAGACATGATGCAGATCGCCTCGCGCGCCCGTGTCTCCGGCGTGATCAACATCGGCGGCGGCTCGCCCCGCACCTTCATCCAACAGGCGGAAGTCTCTACCGACATTGTTAAAGTTCCGCCGCGCGGCCACAAATACGCGATCCAGATCGGCGACGTGCCCCTCGAACTCGGCGGGCGAGTCGCGCCCACGTCAAACGACGAATCCCTCGTCTTCGGCAAACTCGCGCGTGGCGCTGCAACCGCTTACGTTGACTGCGACCCGACCATCGCCCTCCCGATGATCATCACCTCGCTTTCACAAACCGCCGCCAAATACATGAAGGGACGCAAACGCCCGACCTTCAACTTCAACGGCCGCGAGTTCACGGTCGAAGTACCATAAGGAGAAAGGATGAAGGATGATCGCGGAACGATGAAGAAAGATGATTGCTTCTAGTTCATCGTTCCGCGATCATCGTTTTCTTTTGTGTCTGAATCCTCAAAGCTTCCAACGAACTTCGGCGGTATCTCGGACGCTCAACTGTCGAGTTTTGATTCTTCGCGCATACTCGTCTGGCCGGTTTCATACGAGGGCACGGTGTCTTATGGCACGGGAACGGGCGCGGGGGCGCGGGCAGTGATCGAAGCTTCGCGCAACATGGAGCTTTACGACGAGGAGACGGACGCGGAAGTTTATCGTCTGGGGATTCACACGCTGGAAGAGTTTACGCCGTTGGAAACTCCGGCGCGGATGGTCGAAGGGTTGCGCGCGCGCGCGAAAGAGCTGCTCGCAACCGACAAGTTTCTCTGCATGATCGGTGGCGAACATTCCGTGAGCGCGCCCGTCGTCGAGGCACACGCCGAAAAGTTCGACAATCTTTCGGTGCTGCAAATTGATGCGCACGCCGATCTGCGCGACAAGTATGACGGAACTCCCTATTCGCACGCCTGCATTATGCGGCGTGTCACGGAAGATTTGAAGATACCGGCTGTGCAATGCGGCATCCGCTCACTCTCGGCGGATGAGGCACGCGCGATTGAGAGTTTGCCGACGCGCATCTTTTGGGCGAAAGATATTGTCGGGAGAGACGACTGGCAGAAGGAGGCCGCCGCGCATCTCACCGAAAACGTTTACTTGACGATTGATGTTGACGGGCTTGATCCTTCGCTCGTCCCGCACACGGGCACGCCCGAACCCGGCGGACTCGGCTGGTACGAAACGCTCGAATTGATCAGAACGGTCGCGCGCACGCGCCGCATCGTCGGCATGGACTTAGTCGAGTACGCGCACACGGAAGGCGCAGACGCTTCTGCTTTCCTCTGCGCGAAGCTGATCTACAAAACTCTTTCCTACATTTACGAAGCACAAACGGAGCGCGTGCGCGGCAGCAGCAAATGAGGTGCGCCTGCGCTTGTTCTCTTAGAGCAATTTCAGTCGGGTGTAAGGCAAGATTAACCACAGACGACACGGAGAATAGAGAGGTTGAAAAACAGTCAGATGTGTTTCTTCCCTGTTCTCTGTGCCCTCTGTGGTTAAAAAATCCGGGTCTATGGTAGCAAAACACAATCTTTGAAGTGCTAAGCTACTGATATGAAACAGCTAAACCGATATTATCGGTGCGCTAAAATTAGCGAACGAAAAACAAGGCAAATCATCAAGTATTTTGCGCT
>JACCYN010000081.1 GCA_013696465.1 Pyrinomonadaceae bacterium | reverse complement strand
CAGACGACGCAAAGCTCGCCGTGGCAGCGAGGAAACTTAAGCTACAAAAGAGGGTTGGTATCCACTGAAGACCGCTTACCCTGCGTCCTCTTTGAGTTCCAACCTAAGTCGCAACCTCATGCTCTGTGGCGCGACCACGGCGCGTGCCATCAACAATTCAATGCTGGAAGGGAATCTAAGGAGTAAAAATGAGAAAAGCTATAAGAACTTCACTGATGCTGGCCGGGCTTGTCATCGCGTTTGGAGCGGCATCGCCGTTACGTGCCACTCCGCTACTGCCGGGGCAAACCGTTATCCCGGATTTACAGAACCCAACGGCGGGCGTGGTGATCGCCTTCACCAGTCAGCCGTTTACCAGCGCCACGTTCTCCGGCACGTTGCGCGCATCAGTTGTGCGCGGTAACGCCACGGGCACATTAACCTTTTACTATCAGGTAACGAACAATGCGAGTTCTCTGACCTCGCTGCAAACCCTCAGCAATTTCAACTTCGATGGCTTTATGACGGACGCTTTCTACCGCTCAGATGCCTTTTTCGGATTTGACATCATCGGCACAGAAATTCCGTCATTGGCTGACCGCGCTTCAGATGGCAGGAC
Organism: Pyrinomonadaceae bacterium; assembly: GCA_013696465.1. GTDB lineage: Bacteria > Acidobacteriota > Blastocatellia > Pyrinomonadales > Pyrinomonadaceae > JACCYN01. Next base: position 14,188 of record JACCYN010000081.1, on the reverse strand, counting down.
GGTCAATTTCACCTTCACCGCCGGAAATCCCACGGGCGAGATCAATCCGGGCGAGACCACGCGCTCGCTCGGCATCCGCACGAACGCCACTGCTTTCACGACCGGCATCAGTTCGGTGATCGGCGGTGGGGCGGCGACCGTGACAACCTTCCAACCGACGGTGGCCCCGGCGGCCGTCCCCGAACCGGCGACGATGATTCTGCTCGGCACAGGTTTAGCAGGTGTTGCGGCGAAAGTTCGCAAACGTCGTAAAGCGACAAAAAGCGACGAAGCTTAATTAAGCGAAAGCGTTAAAGTGAAAACCGCCCGCCAAACCTGTTACGGTTGACGGGCGGTTTCGCTTTGCGGCACGACCTGCCGCTACTTGGTTAATTGATTGCCGCCGAAGCGAGTTTGCTCGTGTCGAGTTTCGTCGTTTCCGCACCCACGCGCCCTTTTTGTTTGTGGTCGTTTTTGACGCGATACATCGCTTGGTCGGCGTGGATTAAAAGTTGGTCAAGCGTCTCGCCGTGCAGGGCGTAATTGGCCGTGCCGACGCTGATGCCGACGCGCGCGCGTTTGCCGTCCTCAACGTGGAGTGAGAATTTCGTGATGGCGCTCTCGATGCGCTCGCGCAGATCGTCAGCTTGATCGCCCGTCAAGTCATGCACGATGGCGACGAATTCATCACCCGCGTAGCGCGCAAGAAAATCATATTCGCGCAGTTGCTCGCCGAGTATGCGCGCCGCTTCGCGCAACATTTCGTCGCCAACCTTATGACCGAAGGTATCGTTAACGGCTTTGAAATCGTCGAGGTCAAGCATCACGACTTGGAATGAATGATTCGTGCGACGGGCACGCGCTGCTTCTTCTTCAAAACGCACATGCAGAGCGCGGCCGTTCGGCAGCCCCGTGAGCGGATCGGTTAGGGAATTGGTTTCGGCTTGCGCGTGATTGACGGCGTTGGCGAGAGCGTCCGAAGCGAGGCGCGTCATCGTGTCGAGCAAGCGTAAGTGATCCTCCGTATACTTGCCGGGTTCGAGTGAATAGACGGCGACCGCGCCGAGCAGCCAATCACCCTTAACGAGCGGCAAAGCAGCCATCGAACGGTAGAGGCTGCCGGGCGCAAGCGCCAACCCCGTGAAGTCGAGCATCGGATCGAGCCAACTTGCCGGACGTCGGTTGGCGAGCACGAAACCCGTCACGCCTTCGCCGAGCGCGATGGAGCGATCCTTGAGCACGTCCGTATTGCGCCCTGCCGCCTGCACCGCCTTCGCGCGCTTCTTCCTTTCATCGTAAAGGTAAACAACGCACGTATCGAATGGAATGATCTGTCCGACTTTGTTGACGAGCGCCGAAGCGATGTCCTCGACAAGTAACGACGAACTAAAGGTGCGCGCCGTATCATAAAGCGCATAGACTTCGCGGTGAGCGTCTTTGATTTGTTCGAGGTAGGCCGGGCGTGGCGGGCGCAGTGTGGTCGTCGTTGGAACGAAGATCGGGGAAGTTTTCCGCGCCTCCTCGTATGACGCTTCGTTTTCGAGCAACCCGCGCGGATCGCATTCTTCGTTTGTGAAGCCGTGATGAGCTAAATCGGCGGCTTCGATTTCAACTTCAAATTCTTCGAGGTTATGAAGAAACAGCCGGACGATTTTAGGATCGAAGTGTGTGCCCGCGTTGTTGCAGAGCAGTTGGCTTGCCTCTTCGCGCGTCATACCGGGACGATACGGGCGATCTTCGCGCACCGAATCAAATGAATCAACGACCGTCAGGATGCGCGCCGTCACGGGAATTTGTTCGCCGCGCAATCCTTCGGGGTAGCCTCTGCCGTCCCACCGTTCGTGGTGGTGGCGCACGATGGGCACGACGGGGTACGGGAAATTCACCCGTTCGAGAATCTGCGCGCCGACCGTCGTGTGAATCTTCATCTTCTCGAATTCGGCGGGCGTGAGTTGGCCGGGCTTGTTGAGGATGTGATCGGGCACGGCCAATTTCCCGATGTCGTGCAAGAGCGCCCCGGCTTCGAGAGCTTCGATCTCCGGGTCGGACAAATTCAAGAGTCTGCCCATTCCGGCGGCGTAAATCTGCACGCGGCGCACGTGGCAGTGTGTCGTTTGATCTTTCGCGTCAATGGCGGTGGCGAGCGCCTCTACCGTGGAGAGATGCAGTCGACTTACCTCGGCCGCTTCGCGCGTTTTTTCGTTCATCCGCTCGAAGTAGATTTTATAAGTCGCGTAAGTCGCTGCGACGACCGGAATGCTTAAGACGACGTGGAGCACGCCGAAGTTTAAGATTGCTTCGCGGAGCAGCACCGCCGCGATGGCCGCCGCGAAAAACGTCCACGATGTCCACAGATAACCGTTGCGCCAGTTGTCCCAGATCGAGCGGCGCCCTTTGAGCGCGAGCAGCGCGGCGGCCGTCCAGCCGTTGAGGAAGTATTGCAGTAGAGTCATCAACACGAGCGGCACAAGCAGTTGACCGACAGGTATACGTTCTGTGCCGAGCGGTCGAAGTGAGATGTTTGAGTGGGCGTCGAGCGCGAAGTAGAAAACGCTGCTGGCAACAAACGTGGTAGTGGCCATCATCGCCGGAGCGATCAGCCAACTCGTGGCGCGCTTCGTCGTGCGCAAACTGCTGATGAGCGAATCGGCCGCGCCGAGCAGAACGGCGGACGGAGTGCCGAGAAAGATCACGCCGAGGAAGATGAATGCGTCGCTGACCGTCACGCTCGCCTTCGTGTTTGGAATGCGAATCGGATACGAACTCGAAACGATGATGAGGCTTGCGAGCGCGAGAAACTGCATCCACTCGCCGGAACTGAAAGCGAAAATTTGCCCAAAGCTCCACCCACACACCAGACCGCCGACGGCGACCATCACGCACCAGTAGATTCTGGCCGCGAGGTTGTAATCAGACATGTTGATGAATTTCACCCGTTTTGCTCCGTTCCCTTAATCAATGATTCGCCTTTGCTCTTCGTGTGCCTCGCGCCGACCGATGAGCGCCGCAAGCGTTGTCAAATTTCACGCAGTCAACATTGAAACCGGAAAAGCGGGGAGAGTGGGGAGAGCGAGGTTTTATGGCTCGCTATAAAGCGCCGCCCCACAAAATTGAAATCTACATTGTCAATAATTCGTGTGAACAACTCTCAAACATTTCGTGACTCGCAAGGCGCGCGGTGGAGAAAAACCGTCGCCCTTCAATGCTTGACCGGGAGCAAGTCGGGCAAGCACTAAAGGGTGACGGACGGGACAAGAGCGGCGGGTCATGGCAAAAGCCCACCGTTCACGGGGTGAGAAAAAGCGCGGGGTCACGTCCTCGAATGTTCACTTCGGTTGTCAAAATTGGTGCGGCTCGTCGAAACTCCGTGCGGTGAGTGTCGGTTAGCGCCAGTGGCGCTTCGAGCCGCGTTCTTCTCTTTAACAAGGCGCGTGCCACACGCGCGGCACAACCGTTCGTTTCAATTAAGCGCAAGTGTTACAACAGTTAATGGAACAGGGAAGATTTACCTCACGGCATTTGCGATGGCTTACAAAGTCAAAGTGATTAGTCAGAATGATGAACAGGTCAGCCTGCACTGGTGAACGTTTGCGCCGAATCTGTTTTTACCCGTTGACATCCACCAAGAAGAGCAAGCACTCTCAAAGATTAGCGAGAAAGATTAAAAACTTTCATACTATTTAATGCTTAGAGAGAGAGCGCGCGCGAGGCGGAAGCGAAAAGGAAACTCTTAACTCATGAAGTTTGGGGAAAGCGATTTGAAGTCAAGGGAAACCGTGTGGGTTCGTCGCGCGAGAAGCGCGGTGAGCGTCGGAGATTTTGATAGCGCCGAGTGGCAGCGGGCGGAGAGCGTTTCCGTCACACGCTACTGGTCAGGCGCGGCTGCCCCGTCGAGCCGTCATGCGGAAGCGCGACTGCTCCAAACGGACGCCAATCTGCTGGTGCGCTTCGTGTGCCGTCAGGATGAGCCTTTGATCATTAATCCCGCTCCACAAACGGAAGAGAAAACAATCGGCTTGTGGGAGCGTGATGTGTGCGAGATTTTCGTTGCGCCGGGGAGCGAAGAATCGAATCGCTACTTTGAGTTTGAGGTTGCGCCGACGGGCGAGTGGCTCGACTTGGAGATTCGTCACACGCCGCAGGGGCGCGAGACGAACTTTCATTTTCCATCAGGCATGACCGCCGCCGCTCACATCGCACACGATCACGTTCTGGTGGCGATGTGCATTCCTTGGGAAGCGTTCGGGCGCAGGCCTGAAGCTGAGAATGAAGTGTGGCGCGCGAATCTGCTGCGCTGCGTCGGTGCGGGAGAGACGCGCGGCTACCTTGCGTGGCAGCCGACGCGCACCGAGATTCCAGATTTTCACGTGCTGGAAGTTTTCGGCAGACTTCTCTTCTGCGATTGAGTTGTATTGAGTCTTCGCCACGACGATTGAAGTTGACAGATCGCTCCGCTAAAACATTTCCGACTTAACGAGACGATTTGATGTATTTGACGTAGAGGTTGCGATCCGTTCCGCTCATCTCGATGATCCGCGCGCCGATCAAGTAGCCCTTCTCCGCGCCGTCGAGTTGTTCATAGCGCACGGAGACGGCGCGGAGTTGAACACGGTGGTCGGGGAGTTCGATCTGGATGTGCAGCGTGCGATCTTGGTCGGTGAGATAACGGTTGCCGATACGAATGGCAGAGACGACGATGGACAATCCCGAAAGGCTGATGTCGCGCGTGTAAGCTTCGATGGCGGCGGAACGCGACTCTGATCGATCTTTTCTTCCGGGGGCTGAGGAAACGTGAATCGTCAGGCGCACTTCGCGGCGCTGAGAGAGGCGGCGGTTGCCGACGAATCGGCGCAGGCGCGCGGCGATGGCACTTATCAACTCCGGCATATTTGCAATCTCTTCCGAATTGCTTTCACGCACGAAGCTCAGTTTGCAGTTTCAAGTGAAGTGCGACTTGATCGAGCGCGTTTCCGTGTTCGCGCTTTAACCGAGCGGCGATTCATTCAAGAGAGAGGCGGCGAGAGAGGACGCGAAAACAATTTCGCCTTACCTTCCAACATTCGTGAACTCCTCCATCCGCCGCGATGACGAACCTTCCGTATTAGTTTTACCCTTAATCTTCCTTTACTCCAAGCATTAATTTTCGCCCGGCGCGGTGATTTCGAGGTTTTTGCGCTCGTTCGAGTTGAGCGTAACGCGCGTCGCGCCCGCCGGTTCTTTGTTAATCGCTTCGTCGCTGAGGAGCAAGCCCGACCGCGCCGCGCCTTCGGGGAGGAGGATGATCAGATATTCGCCCGGCGGGAGTTGGGCGGTAAACGCGCCCTTCGCGTCGGTGCTTTCATAGGTGTGACTGCTTCGCCGCCGTCGCTTGTTTGCGTCGGCGGGCACAATCAACACGAGTTTGTTGCTTAAAACTCGCTTCTCTTCGCCGGAAGCGACGATACGCCCGTTGAGCGTTGCGGCGTCGGCGGCGAGCACGATGCGCACGCCCGTCACCGCCCCTCCCTCACGCAACGCTACGGAGTCGCGCGTCAGATCGGTATTGTTTAAGGAGATCGCTTTAGCATAATACAAGCTGCCTGACTGTTCCCCTTGCCCGCCATGTGAAGCGACGCGCGCCCCTAAGTAAAAGTTCCCGGCGGGCAAACTCTCGATAGTGAATTGATCGTCTCCGGGCGAAACGTATCCGCTATTGCCTCCATCGGGCGATTGCTCCTCGCCCGTCTGCTCCGCCTGCACGGTGATGCCTATGACGCGCGAAAGCGGTTTACCGTTTTCAAACACAACTGTGCCGGAGATGCTTCCGCCCTGCGAGAGTTCGACAACGATGCTAGTGACATCGCCGCCCGCCACCGTCACCTCCTGCTGCTTGCGCACGTAACGCGGGCGACGTTCACGCGGCTGTTGGCTCATGTTCGGCGAATTATTGTTTGTGACTATAGCAACATCCGGCCGCACGACATTCCCGTTCATGTTCATGTTGCCGCCATAATCACCCATCATTTCCTCACCCGACGAGTAAGGCGGCTCGACGGTGATCGTGTATGTGCCGTCGGGAATTTCGATGAGCGTGAAGCGTCCCTGCTCGTCGGTGCGCGCGGTGTCCATCTCGCGCATGTGGGACATCATCGTCGTCTCTTCCGCGTCTTTGCGGCTGAAGTTGATTCTCGCTCCGACGAGCGGAATGCCGCCGCGCTTGGCGCGCACCACGCCGCGCAGACGGAAGGTCGGTCGCTCGACGAGCGTAAGATTTATGTCGCTCGCTTCACTGCCCGCTTCGACGCGAATCGCCGTTGCTTCCTTCTGCGAAGTCGCCCCTTGATAGTAAGTGACAGCGAGCGGGTCGCCGCCGCCCAACCCGAACATGCCCAGATCCATCACTTCTCGATTATTCTCCGAGTTGCCATGAATCACGGTTTCCGATGCGCTGATCAGGTACTCGCCGGGCGGAAGTCCTGAGACGCGGAATACGCCGCGATCATCCGTGCGTAAACCGTAGAGCGCCGCCGCGCTGATGTTGCTGATGAAAAGCGCCGCGCGGTTATCCTTTTTGCGCATCACACTAATGTTGACGCTAATCGCCGGATTGCCGTCCGCGTAACTGACGCGACCGCTAATTGCCCCGCCGCGTTTCGCCCGCACCTCGATGTCAACGGTGTTCATCCCGTCAACCGTGACTTCCTCGAAATGTTTGCGCACCTCCGCTAAATTCATTCCGTCGGGGCCGGCAGAGAGTTCGCGTAAGTCAACAAAGCTGACGGGCGTGATGACGCCGGGCGCGTTGACCATCACGAAATAGCTTCCGGCGCGCACGTTTCTGACCTGAAATTCGCCGCGCGCGTTCGTCATCCCGCTGCTTCCTCCGCCCTCGTTGCGACCCGTCGCAGGCAACAACAAGATGGGCGCGCGGCGCACGGGACGCCCCGTGTCGTCATACAAAGCGCGCCCGCGCACAATGGATTTGCTGGGTATTTGTTCCTGCTCAACGGTTGTCGCAGCGCGCGCGGCGGCAATACGTTCAAGGTCTCGTAACCTTTCATCTTGCGCACTTGCTCTTGGTGAGAGGAGAACGATTGCGGCGAAGAAAGCAAAGAAGAGAAAAATGAATGTCAACTCGAAGGTTGATGCGCGACGTGGTGAAGATTGCGATTTCATTTTGTGCTCTTTCGATAAACAAGACTGTGGAATATAGAAACGCAGTTTTGCTTTTTCGTTATTGCTTCTTCTGCAGCGGCTGGTAAGGCTTGCCGCCTGTGTCTTTCGCTTCGAGACGGGCAGTCTCGTCCGTGTAAAGCAACGAGAAGCGACACGGACTTGCGCGCAAACCGAGACTTCCTCTGCGGAGCGAGATATGCGCGGCGCGCCAACAACCGCCAAAAGCGCGCCACGCATCTCTTAGTAAGACAATAAAGAACAAGGCCGCTACGCCGCCGTATTATTCATCCGGGCAATTACACTCCTCTGCGATTGGCAAGCAACCTTTCGCGTCCAACGAGGTAGAGCAATACGGCGAGGATCGCAAATGGGATCAGCGACAGAAAATCTGCGCTCTCGCCGCCGAAGAACGGATTATTCTTCGCCAATCCCTCTACGCCCCTATTGAATGCGACGAGCCGCGGCCACGGCACGCCCGCGAGAAATGCGATCACGATTCCGGCAATCGCGCTGCCCGCAATGTAGCCGGAAGCCAGCAACACGCCCGGACTCTTATCGCCTTCCGCCACGAGTTCTTCTTCCGTCAGGTTTTTGTCCGCGTGTTTTCTTCGCAAATATTTATCAACAAAGTGGCGCACAATGCCGCCGACGAAGATCGGCGACGACGCCGCGAGCGGCAGATAGACGCCGACCGCAAACGCCAGCGACGGGATGCCCGCCATCTCAAGCACGACGGCGATCATCACGCCTAAGAGCACCAAGCCCCACGGCAACTCGCGGTTCAAAATGCCTTGAATGATGTAGCTCATCAACGTCGCTTTCGGCGCGCTAAACTTCGTTGCCTCCGTTCCGTCGGGACGAACTTTATACGTTCCGTTGATGCCCGGATCGACCAAGTAGACGGGCGCACCCGATTCGTCAACCAGATATTTGCGCGCCGGATCGGTAGACGTGCCCGGACGCTGCCACACGCGATACGCGCGCGCATCATCGTTGCCCTGCATTCCCTTCAGACGTTCTTCGCCGCCTAACTGATCGGCGGGAGCGCGCAGGTCGGCCGCGAAATTACGCTGTACTTTATAAACGACTTCGCCGCCCTCGTTGATAAGGTAATCTCCGGCCGCGAGCGCAGGGTAAGGCAACGAGGCTTGCGCGCCCGTCGTCGGATTCGTTCCCGCCGGAATTGTTGCTTGCGTGACAGGTGATTGTGTTGACGAGCTGCCGTCGGGATTGGTTGATGAAGTCGGTTGAGTCGTCGGAGCGTTTGAGAGCAAACGGAATTGTCCGGGCGTGTTCGGGCGCGCGTCTTCCGCGAACGCCGGAATTGCGCCGAGCCGGGACGCATCAATCGTCTGCGCGGTTCCGGGTTTGACTTCTTCAAACGTCGTGCGCGGCACGTAAACCGTTCCTGCATCGTTTAAGACAAGCAGGATCGGGCCTAAGATCAGGGCGGACGCGAGTGCGCCGAAGAGAATTGCGATCTGCTGCAAGCGCGGTGTGCCGCCGACTAAAAAGCCTGTCTTCAAATCCTGCGAAGTCGTGCCGCCGTTCGACGCCGCGATGCACACGATTGCGCCGACGGAAAGCGCCGTCACGTAGTAGAACGGCCCTGTCCAACCGATGACGAGAAAGATCAAGCATGTGAGCAGCAGCGTCGCCACCGTCATGCCGGAGATTGGGTTTGACGATGATCCGATCTCGCCCGTCAGACGCGACGATACGGTGACGAACAAAAATCCGAACGCGATGATCATGATCGCGCCGAGCAGATTCATTTGCAGTTGGCGGAAAGCTAAAATCAGAATCGTCAACAGGACGATACCGCCAACCACCCACTTCATCGAAAGGTCTTGATCCGTGCGCGGCAGACGCGCGCCGTCTGCCGTCTGCCCGCCGCGTCGGAAGTCGCTTAAGCCCGCTCTCAAACCGTGCCAGATCGTCGGTAAGGATCGGAACAGAGAGATGATGCCGCCCGCCGCCACCGCGCCCGCGCCGATATACAAAACATACGAACTGCGGATCGCGCCCGCGTTCATTTCGCTGATCGGAATTCTGCCCGGCGGCAAGACAGTCGTCATCCCTTGACCGAAGAATTTGATCATCGGCGTCAACATCAAATCCGCGAGCACGCCGCCCGCCGCCATGATCGCCGCAATGCGGGGGCCGATGATATAGCCGACGCCCAACAGCGCGGGCGACACTTCCATCCCGACGTTGCCTTCCCTGAGCGGCGCGCCGAAGACTTTTTGCGGCGCTTCCTTCCAACCGTAAAAGGCTTTGTTGAGAACCGTGTAAATGAGTCCGACACCGAAGCCCGCGAGAATAGTTTTGCCGCCCGATTGCGTCGCATCGCGGTCGGAGGCGGTAACGTCACTTGCCGCGATGTCGTTGCGCACCGCGCGCGATTCGTCGTCCGCGCCCGCCTTCAACACCTCCGCGCACGCCGTTCCTTCCGGGTATTTCAAACGCCCGTGCTGCTGCACGATGAGCGCGCGCCGCAAAGGGATCATCATCAGAATGCCGAGCAAGCCGCCGAGCACAGCGACGAGCATCACGCGCGTGATCTCCAAGTCGAAGCCGAGAATCATGATCGCGGGCATCGTCACGCCGACGCCGAAGGCTAAGGATTCACCCGCCGATCCGGCCGTCTGCATAATGTTGTTCTCTAAAATAGTCGAGTTCTTAAAACCGAACTTAGAGAACACGCGGAACAGTGCGATAGCGATCACCGCCACGGGTATCGAGGCGCTGACAGTCAAACCGACTTTGAGAACAAGGTACAAAGACGACGCGCCGAAGACCATGCCGAGCAGCGTCCCGACGATGAGCGCGCGCAGAGTCATCTCGCGCATCGTCGTCTCCGGCGCGATGTATGGGCGAAAGCGCGCGAGCGCCGCGTTTTCCGGGCGCGACGGCTTTGCGCCGACCATGTCAGGGTATTCGTTCGTTACGGCGACGCGGGCGGTGTTGGTGTTGTCAGCGATGTTTTCACTCGACATCAGGTTTTCTTAAAACCTCCAATGAGACGGATCAGAATTTTGACGGAGAGTCGGGAAAGGACTACAGAATCTTTACTTTATCACGCCGCGCGCGCCGCGTGCTAAGAAAGTTTCGCGCGCAAAGCGTTGGCGAGTTTCGCGCTTTCCCGCCCGGCCTTTTTCAACTAAACTCATTTGTGCTGAACCACATTCTCGAATCGTCCGACAAACTAAACGGAGTACCAACAGATGATCCACGCACGCCGCCTCGCGCTCGTCGTTCTATCAATTCTTCTGCTCACGCAAACTTTCGTTGCGCAAAGAAGCAGGACACAGACTGCAAATAACAGAGGCGCACGCGCTTCAGCCATCGTCCCCGCGCCCGCCGAAGTCTTAGGCTTCACGCCCGGCGATGATCGCAAGCTCGCAAGTTGGTCGCAGACGATTAATTACTTCCGCCGCTTAGATGCAGCGAGCAACCGTGTGCGATTTGAAGAACTCGGTCGCACGACGATGGACGTGCCATTCGTGATGGCGACGATCTCCGCGCCCGAAAATCTCTCGCGCCTCGACGAATACAAAAACATCCAACGCCAGCTTGCCGATCCGCGCACGCTCGGACGAACAAACGACGAACGCGACCGCCGCGCCGAAGAATTGATCCGCCGTGGTAAAACCATCGTCCTCATTACCTGCGGCATCCACTCCACAGAAGTTGGCTCGCATCACTCCAGCTTTCTAATCGCGCACCGGCTCGCATCTTCCGACGACCCGGAAGTGCAACGCATCCTGCGCGATACTATCGTGCTGCTCGTTCCGTCCTTAAACCCAGACGGCGTTGACATCGTTAAAAGCTGGTACGACCGCACGCTCAATACGCCATACGAAGGCACGACGCCGCCCGTCCTCTACCACAAATACGTCGGACACGACAACAACCGCGATTGGTACGCCTTCACGCAGAAGGAGACGCAAATCACCGTTGATAAAATCCACAACGTCTGGCATCCGCAGATCGTACATGACATCCATCAGCAAGGCACACACAATGCACGGCTTTTCCTTCCGCCTTACATGCCGCCCGTCGAACCGAACGTGCCGAAGGAAATCATCGAAGGCTACACCGAACTCGGTCGCGCGATGGCAACCGCGATGCGCGCCAAGAACTTCAAAGGCATCACCACCGATTCATCCTATGACGCATGGACTCCGGCGCGCGCTTACTCGCACTACCACGGCGGCGTGCGAATCTTAAGCGAAACCGCATCGGCACGTTTGGCAACACCCATCACCGTTCGCTTTGAAGATTTACGCCCCGACGAAGGCTACGACCCGCGCAAAGTCTCGACGAACTTCCCCGAACTCTGGCGCGGCGGCGAGTGGCACATGCGCGACATCACGAACTACATGACGACCGCCGCGTTTGAGTTGATGAATCATGCGGCGGCGAATCGTGAAAGATGGCTGCGACGTTTTTACGGAATCGGCAAGGAAGCGGTGCGTGAGCGCAAAGACGGTGAGTTGTTTGCTTTTATCATCCCGCCCGACGCGCAAGAGAGGGCGCTTTCGGAGGCGGAAGCCCGCAAACGTCGCGCGTTATTGAATATTTTAGGTAGGGGCGGGGTAGAGCTAGAACGCGCGCAACGTTTTGCTTTCAACGGCAAGACTTATCCAAAAGAAACGATAATCGTGCCGATGGCGCAACCATACGGTAATTTAGCCAAGGCTTTATTAGAACCTCAACGCTACCCTAACCTACGCGACAATACGGGTAATCCCGTCACACCTTACGATGTGACAGCGCACACGCTGCCGCTCTTAATTGATGTAAACGTCGAACCGGCATTTAAGCCTTTCCGGTACGAAAAATTAACTGATGGTTGGGGCTACGGCGGCGGGCACGGCGTGTTCGATCCACGTTACGTGATTTATAAATCGCACATCCCTTCGATGGACGAGGGGTGGACGCGCTGGGTCATCGAGAGTTCTCATTACTTCCAAAGAACTCCCGCGCCTACACTCGAAGACGCCGAAGCGCGCGCCGGCAACTTGCGCGCCAAGTACGACACGATCCTCCTACCCGACCATTCGCCGCGTGCGATCTTAAACGGTTATCCGAAAGGCGCGATGCCCGACGAATACACGGGCGGACTCGGTGCGGAAGGCGTGCAGGCTTTCCGCGAGTTTGTCGAAGCGGGTGGCACGCTCGTCTGCCTCAACCGCGCTTCCCGATTCGCCATCGAAGCATTAAAACTCCCCGTGCGCGACGTGACCGAAGGCTTGAAGCGCACCGAATTTTACGTGCCCGGCTCGATCTTGCGCACCGAATTAGACACCTCGCACCCCATCGCCGCCGGGATGCCGCGCGAATCAATCGCGTGGGCGGAAGACTCGCCCGTGTTTGAAATCAGTGATCCGACGCAAGCCGCGCGCGTTCGCGTCATCGCGCGTTACCCCGCAAACGCCGATCCGCTTCTCTCCGGTTGGCTCTTGGGCGGCGAACGTTTGAAAGGCAAAGCCGCACTCGTCGAAGTCACGATGGGCAAAGGTCGCGTCGTTCTCTTCGGCTTCCGCCCGCAGTATCGCGGGCAATCGATGGCAACATACCCGCTTCTTTTTAATGCTATAGCTCTACAAAATGTTAATCAATGAGCTATTTAAGTCTGCAACACTAATCGAACGGTTTTCGTTAATGCGAACAGGCTTTATAGGATTAACTCGTACCTCTGCCATAAAGCAATAAATTCGGTGGCTTGATTAAGCTTCTATTTATATATAAAAAGGATTAAACGTCATATGGCATACTTCCTCAATCTTTTCTCGCCCGAAACGTACGAAGCTTTTAGAAAATCTGACATGAGTGTTTCAGGTTTCCGTATTAGCCAGCAAAATGCTGCTAGCCGGATTAATGTGGATGACAAGTTGGTATGCTATATGACTAAGCTGTCCCGCTGGATAGGCGTGCTTGAGGTAATGAGTAACTCATATCAAGATGACGCGCCTATTTTTTATAATGAAAATGATCCGTTTATAGTTCGCTTCAAAGTAAAACCTCTTGCTTGGTTAGATAAAGAACAAGCGATTCCTATACATGAGGATAGGATTTGGGATTTCCTCTCTTTTACTAGAGGTAATGACAAAACATCATCTACGTGGACGGGAGCAATAAGAAGAAGCCTCAACCAAATGTCGGATAAAGATGGGCAGTTTTTAGAGAACTTTATAGTCGCTCAAACGAGTAATGGACAAGTGTTTGAAATAGACGAACATGAATATGAACGCCTTGTTACGCACAGCGTTCGCACTGTAGACAAAATCGTGACTGTTACTGTACCTGAAGACTTGGAAGCAGAAGAGGTTTCTACTTCTACAGAACTTGGTGAAGTACGCGAATCAATCAAAATTCAAGCCCTTATTGCTAACATTGGGGCAAGAATGGGCATGAAAATTTGGATACCTCGAAATGATAGGACAGCCGTTCTTCAAGAATGGAACAGTGACAACCACCCGGTACTCGACATTTTGCCTCTCAATTACGATGAGACAACTATAAAGACTATCGAACGTATAGATGTTTTGTGGTTAAAAGGACGGGCTATTGTTAGAGCCTTTGAAGTCGAACATACTATGTGAATCAAGAGTAGAAAGTTAGCAACAAGCACGCGACAGCAAGTTTGCCGTAACAATGCGCTAACAATCCATTAGTCGAACGCACCCGTGAAGCATTCTGTAATTTTGTTCTTTGAATCAGCCAACCAAACAAGCTTTCTAATGGTTGGCGCAAACTTGAAACGAAACGATTGTAAAGCGTCGTTACACAAGTCTCCGGCTCGTTTCGGCGTCGTTTGTAAGGTGTTAAAAGACATGTCCCGCGTTTTTGCAATACGGCTTTGGTGTCTGCATCAGCATAGGCTTTGTCGGAGCGCGTAAGAACCAAGTCGCGGGTTGAGTTCGCGCAAAGCCGCCAAGTCATGCTGTGAAGCGCGCGTCAGCGCAAAGCGTTCCGGCAACGGCAAGCGATGAGGGCGGCGCGCGGCGATCAAATGCAACTTCACACCGCGATAATAAAGTTGCTT
>JACCYN010000075.1 GCA_013696465.1 Pyrinomonadaceae bacterium | reverse complement strand
CCGCGTGCGCGTGTAGCGCGCCGCAACAAACTTGCTTTTGCGGTGCGGTGACTTGGCAATCGTTCGCTTCCAACACGCGCCGCGTCGCGTGGTTAACGCGCGCGAAAAGACTTTCCGTGACGCACCCGGTGAAAAGCGAAACGGGTTGCGTAGCTTGAGACGAATTTTCGTTCTGCGAAACGCTACGGGTTCGTTGGATCGCACCCGACTTATCAGTTGCTTTAACAGCGGAGGAGGCTTCGAGCAGCCAGAGCGCGAATTCCAGACGCAGCGAAACGAAACGGGCAAGCCTTGTTTTCAGCAATAGCTTCGTGAGGTTCGTGTCGCGCGCGAGCCGCGCCGCAGTGAACGCAAGGCGCAACCGCGCCGGATGAATCCAGACGTGGCGAAGCGCGAAATGCAGCAGTCGCGTCGTGATTGTTCGTGGCTGGCTGGCGCGCGTTTGATCCTCGCGCGCGGCTTCGAGAAGCTGCCCGTATTCGACGCCCGCCGGACACGCCGCCTCGCACGCGCGACAACCGAGGCAACGATTGATGTGACGCTTAAAAGTCGTTGCCGTTGCCGCAAGCCGTCCCTCTTTGACTCCGCGCATAAGATAGATACGCCCGCGCGGACTGTCATTTTCATCTCCCGTCAGCACGTAGGTCGGGCACGCTTCGAGACACAAACCGCAGTGCACACAGGCGAGCAGTTTATCTTCCGCCGCATGTAGCGCACCTGCAGGTTGTAACGAATTTTCCATCAAGGATTGTTCGGGTGTTTACCGGCTTACCGCAGTTTTCCCGCCTATGATGTGGCGGGCTAACTTTACTGAAATCTTCGCAGCGTTTTCTCCTCCATATCCTCTGCTCCTGACGAATGTGGCAACTGTGAATCGCGCCTTCCCTTGTGAATCGAAAATCAATCCCGCAAACCACCCGTCAACTTGCGCGCCCTTTGGCAGCAGAGCCGTGCCGCTGCCGGTTTTGCCGCCAATTTGCCAGCCGATATCTTCTAAGGCTTTAGCAATGCTTTTCGCCGTGCCGCGCTGAACCGTGTCGCGCATCGCAGCTTGAAGCCGGAGCGACGTGCTTTCCTGCATAATACGTATTGGATTTTTGAGTTGACGACGCGACGAAAGTGACTTCGTGGCTGATGGAGTGGATTGCTCTTCTCTCGCTACTGGCGTCAACATTACGCCGTTATTACCGACGGCTTGAAGAAAGCGAGAAATGTGCAACGCCGTAATGCTCATGCTAGCTTCACCGATGGACAGCGTTTCCGCCCATTCCGCATCTTTTGTTTCGTCGCTTAACGAATGGTACGCCGGAGCAGGTATCAGGCGCGTTTCCCAAGTCGGAGCAAGTTCTCCCCAGAACGCATCATCTCGCGGCGAGTCGGTTCGTTGACCGAAGCCGTAACGCTTGAAATCCTCTAGCACTGCCTTTGCCCCGACCAATTTGCGAAGAGCGACCGCCATTTGCCTTCCGGCACTGTCGCTTCCGCCGACGAGCATTTCGTGAACTGTCACACGCGACCTGTATGCAGGGTTCTGTGCGTTCGGTGTCCCTCTTGTGCTGTCGAAACTCAAATCAGGCTGGCGGTTATCCCACCAAGATGCAGCGAGTAATATTTTGGAAAGAGAGAGCGGATTTACCGGCCTAGTGACATCCAGTTCTGATGGATGAGATGCCGCGAAAGCGACGAGTGCGCCCGTCCGCACATCTTGAACTACTGTGACCGCTTTGAGGCGGTTTGCGCTCATGATCGCGGCGGCGCGTTTATTCGCCGCAACGCACACGGCGCGCTGCTCTAGCGCATTCACACAAGGCGAAGCGGCTAAGGCAGAGTCGTTCGCCTTGCGCGGCGGCGTCGGGGCGGGAAAAGAATTTTGCGTTTCACTAGTTACCGCGCGGGGAGAAAACCGCGTTGCGTTTGCCGCCCAAGCCATCAGCAAAGCAACCATTATCGTTAGAGATGTTAATGCGAGCCAAGTTTTTCTGGACATTAAATTCTCCATCCGGTTAAGCCCAAATCAGCCACACAAGAATTAGCTCAGTAAGGCAGTATTACGCCTTCTAATACCCGGCGGGTGCGCCGTCGTTGCGCGGGTCGCTTGCGCCGAGTCGGACGCCCGTGTTCTCTTCGATCATAATTCCTTGCGCATCGCCCATGTAGCGCGGACGCTCTGTTAGTTTGTGCCCACGCGCTTGCAAGGCACGTTCGGTGTCGGCTGACATTCCCAAAGGTTCGTAGACGATTTCATCGGGCAGCCATTGGTGGTGGATGCGCGGGAAGTCAATCGCCTGTTGGATGTTCATGTTGTGATCAACGACGTTGATGATCGTCTGGAGCACGGTGTTGATGATCGTGGGCCCGCCGGGTGAGCCGACGGCGAACCAGAGCGTGCCGTCTTTGCGTAAGACAAACGTCGGCGTCATCGCGGAGAGCGGACGTTTGCGCCCTGCGACGGCGTTGCGTTCGCCTTGAATGAGTCCGTAGAGGTTCGGCGTGCCGGGCTTCGCGGCGAAGTCGTCCATCTCATTGTTCATCAAAATGCCTGTGCCCTTGGCGACAACGCCCGAACCGAAGCTGTTGTTCAAAGTGTAAGTGTTCGAGACGACGTTGCCCTGCGCGTCAACGACGGTGAAGTGAGTTGTCTCTTCGGATTCTGCGCCGACGGGTTTTCCGGCTTTCACTTCAACGCTTGTCGAGGCGCGTTCCGCGTTGATCGTGCTGCGCTGGCGTGCGGCGTAGT
>JACCYN010000074.1 GCA_013696465.1 Pyrinomonadaceae bacterium | reverse complement strand
TTGCCAAGCATCGCTTGCAGAAGTTTCATGGAGTGGCACCCGGTAAGTTCCACTTGCACTTGAAAGAATGCGAGTGGCGCTTCAACATGCGCCACTCTAACTTGTATGCTGAGTTGCTAAAGTTGTTGAGAAATTATCCGCTTTAACGACTCTAGCCCCTTATTTTAATAATAGAAACGGCCGGGGCGGACTCTCATGCCGCTCTCTAGCTCCGTCGCCGCGCCAACAATCTTTTTTACTTAAGGAGCAATGTCGTTGAAGCACACGAAACGTCCTCGTCTCGCTACAGTTGTGCTGAATAAGCTCAACTTTATCTCTGCCCTATGCTTGTGCCTTTTAATAACAGGCGCATCTCAACCTGCCCGCTCCCAGACTTTAGAGTCTTACCGGGAACAAGGTCGAATAATTCTCGGTGTGATCAAGTCCGATATTAAAAAGAATTATTACGATCCTTCTTTCAAAGGATTAGATATTGAGTCGAAGTTTCAAGCGGCGAGTGAAAAGATCAAGCAGGCGACATCGGTCAACGAAGTCCTCGCCTTGATCGCTCAAGTGTTGATCGAGTTCGATGACTCGCACACCTTTTTCATCCCGCCCCGGAGAGTCTCCCGCGTCGAGCACGGGTGGCAGGTGCAGATGATCGGCAACGGGTGTTACGTTGCCGCCGTGCAGCCCGGAAGCGATGCTGAGGCGAAGGGACTGCGACCGGGTGATCGCGTGCTTTCACTGGAGGGCAACGCGGTTCGGCGCGCCAACCTATGGAAGCTGCAATATATAATCTACGTCTTGAGTCCGAGAGCGAGCATTAAGGTTGAAGTTGTAAAGCCTGATAAACAGAAACTCAAATTAGAGATCGCGGGGAAAGTTTATGAAGGCAAAATCGTAACTAGTTTGCAGACGGGAATGAGCAGCGACTGGGATAATCTGATCAGGAATGCGCAGACGGAAGCTCGGCTGAACTCCCACCGTTATTATGAAATGGGGGAAGACTCCTTCATCTGGAAGATGCCCAGTTTTGATCTCACCAACGCACAAGTGGATGAACTGATGGGGAAAGCCAAGAAGCACAATTCCCTTATCCTAGATTTGCGCGGTAACGCAGGCGGCTCTGAGGAGACGATGCTGCGGCTTATCGGTCACCTCTTCGACCGCGATATAAAGGTTGGCGAGCTTAAACGCCGTAAGGAGGTAAAACCTCTGGTAGCCAAGTCCCGCGGTGATAAAGCTTTTAAAGGGCGGCTTGTAGTACTCGTTGATAGCGATTCAGGCTCGGCCGCAGAACTGCTCGCGCGCGTAGTGCAATTAGAAAAGCGCGGCATCGTGATCGGGGATCGTACGGACGGCTCGGTGATGAGGAGTAAGCATTACGACCATCAGTTGGGCGCGAGTTTAATGCTGCTCTATGGTGTCAGCATTACGGATGGGGACATCATAATGTCTGATGGCCGTAGTTTAGAGCGCGTCGGTGTTAAGCCTGAAGAACTGATTTTGCCTTCACCGGAGGACTTAAGCGCACAGCATGATCCCGTTCTTTCACGTGCCGCAGCCCTCGTGGGACTTAACATCGCGCCGGAGAAGGCCGGCACCCTTTTCCCTGTTAGGTGGAAAAAATAACCGTCGCCGTCATTCAGTTATACTATGCTGATGCTACGCAATCGAATCACGCGGCAATGGCATGATTCGATTGCGTGTGTAAAGAAAAGCCGCGTTCAACAAGTCATTCGAGTGAACTACCCATTAGTATTCCTTTCATGCCCGTCCCTATAAATGCGGCTGAGTGCTTACCGCACTCAGTCGCATTTATAAGTGTTACACGCTTTAACTCTTTACCTAACGAAAACTGTTAACCAAGGAAACGGTTCTTTTAGTGAAGCAATCTTCTCTTGTCGCGTGTGTAAAATGATTTTATGAAAATCCTGCCAGCGCGCAGGGTAGTGGGCGGGGCGCGGGTGCCGGGCGATAAATCGATTTCGCACCGCGCCGCCGTCATCGCCGCCCTCGCGCGTGGAACTTCTTGCATCGAAAACTTTTCAACAAGCGCAGATTGCGCTTCGACGCTTCGGTGTCTCGCGCAACTCGGCGTTCGCATCAAACGCGAGGCAAACACCGTCCTTGTTGAAGGCGTCGGCGCGGAGGGTGTGCCGCAGTTTCAAACGCCGCGCGCTGCGCTCGA
>JACCYN010000049.1 GCA_013696465.1 Pyrinomonadaceae bacterium | reverse complement strand
TGCGCGTCAACGACGGTGAAGTGAGTTGTCTCTTCGGATTCTGCGCCGACGGGTTTTCCGGCTTTCACTTCAACGCTTGTCGAGGCGCGTTCCGCGTTGATCGTGCTGCGCTGGCGTGCGGCGTAGTCTTTGCTGATCAGCCCCTCGATTGGGACGGAAACGAAATCGGCGTCGCCCATGTATTCGGCGCGGTCGGCAAACGCGCGGCGCATCGCCTCGGCGACGAGATGATATTTTTCGGAAGAAGACGGATTCATCTTCGTGAGATCGTAAGCTTCGAGGATGTTCAGCATCTCGATCAAAACCGCGCCACCCGAAGATGGCGGCGGCATCGAGATCACTTCGTGTCCGCGATACGTCGTGCGCAGAGGCGCGCGCTCCTTCGCCACGTAGCCGCGCAAATCTTCGAGTGTCATCAAGCCGTTGTTGCGTTTCATATCAGCGGCGATCAAGCGCGCCGTTTCACCTTCGTAAAATTCGCGCGCGCCGTTTTGTTGCAGGCGCGCAAAGACGTTTGCGAGTTCCGGCTGACGCCAGAGTTCGCCTTCGTCGTAGAAGTTTCCGTTGCGGAGATAAATCTTGCGCGCGTCTTCGTAGCGGCTAAGATATTTATCGTTGTTGCGCAGACTGCGCGCGAGCGAGTAGGGAAGCGCGAAGCCTTCGGAGGCCAGACGGCGCGCGGGTTCGATCAACTGTGACCACGTGAGTTTTCCTGAACCGTACTTTGCGAGCGCGAGTTCCATGCCCCTCACTGTGCCCGGCACGCCCGACGCGCGATAGCCGATTGTTGAAGAGCCTTCGCCTTCGATCAGGTTTCCATCTTTGTCAAGATAGATGTTGCGTGTCGCGGCTTGGGGCGCCATCTCGCGGTAATCAATCGCGGTCGTGCGCCCGTCGCGCAGACGAATCATCATGAAGCCGCCACCGCCTAAGTTTCCCGCCGCCGGATACGTGACCGCGAGCGCAAAGGCGACGGCTACGCCCGCATCAACGGCGTTTCCGCCGCGCCGCATAACTTCGACGCCGACCTCCGAAGCAATCCGACTTGTGGACGCCACCATCCCGCGCGCGGCGCGAACGGGCTGACGTGAAGCGGCTGCGACGTTTGAAATCGCGCCGCCCGTTCGCAAGCTCGTGACGGGCGCGACGAGAAACGCGAACGATAAAACGCTCACCACAACAATGCGATTGAATTTAATGAAAATGTTCTTTGTCATTTCTGCTTCCTCGCGTGCAACAACGGGCAAGTTTGAAGTCGAACAATTGTGCGTCCGGTCAGATTATAAACGCAAATGAAGGATGATGAAGTATGAACGCTAAAATGATGAACCGCAAAAACTCACTTTTTCTTTATTCATCACCCGTCGCTTTATGCTCAATTTCTCAAATGCTTGCGATGAAGCGACCGGGAGAGAAAAGGTTTTGCGGATCGAGTTGTGCTTTCACCTCTCGCATCAACCCTGCGGCGTGACCCGCATCGCCCCACGCATTGAGTGCCCCCTTGATCTCAGGCGGCGCACTCTCAACGACGAGCGAACCGCCGAGCGACTGCGCTTCGCGGCGCAAAAGTTCGAGCGAACGTATGCAAGGTTCTTTCGACGTGGGAAGCGAACTGATGACGCGCAACCGTCCGTCGCCCGCGCCCGCGTGCCAGCACGAAGATGAAGTGAAAGCATCGCCGCCGTTTTGAGACACGACGTTGAGAAACACGCCGAGCGCGGCGGGTCGCACGGCGGCGCGCCAAATCATTTTGTCAATATGACGCAAAGGGACTGCCGCCAAGTCGCGCCACAAGCTTTCGTCATCGTCTGAAACTGTTACGGTTCGCGCTTCGCTTTCGAGCAAGGCGCGGGCGCGAGCGGTTTGGTAAGAGACGGTCTGCCCGTTTCCGGCGAAGCGGATCAACAAAGCGAAAGCGGCGGGTGCGGCTTCTGCGTTGATGTTCAAGCTTATTTGCGGCGAAAGAATTTCGAGGGCGACGGGGAGAAGATTTGCAGCGAGCACCATGCGCGCACCGTCAAACAGAGAAGAATAAGAATCGGCGAAGACGACGACGGTTGATTGCTCCACAGGTCGCGGTTGCAACT
>JACCYN010000014.1 GCA_013696465.1 Pyrinomonadaceae bacterium | reverse complement strand
TTTTAGCTTCCGCCGGGAAGATGTATTTCGTGAGCCATTCGTTCAATTCGAGATCGTCAGCGAGACCGCGAAAGAGCGTCATCGGAATGTGCGTGTGCCCGTTGATGAGTCCGGGAACAATGATTTTCCCCTCCGCGTCAACAATCTCTTTCGCGCTGTAACTTGACGCTACCTCCGCGCGCGAGCCGACGGCGACAATGCGCCCGTCGCGCACGGCAATCGCGCCGTCCGTCACGACGCGCATCTCCTTATCCATCGTTACCATCGTGCCGCCGCGCACGATGAGATCGACCGCCACGCGGCGGCGCACGCTGGCGCGCACTGGAAACGCGGCCAATGAAAGGAGTAAAACGAGAATAATCGTTAAAAACTTTTGCGAACGCTTGTGCATAATAAAGAAGATGAATGCCTTTTGAAGAATGGGAAAATGTCGGCTTAATCAACTGGAAAAGCTCAAGCGATGATGCGGCGGAGCTACCGGGTCGCTTCCGCTTTATCGAGAAACGTGGCATCAAAAGCGCGCGGAAGAAGATCGCGCATTTGATAAATCTCAACGTCGCCGCGCAAGTTGGCGAGCACCACGGGCACATCGCCGCAGAACTCCCAGATAAGCTGCCGACACGCGCCGCACGGAGAAGTCAGCTTCTCCGTGTCGGCAACGACCGCGATGCGCTTGAAACCCCGCGCGCCTTCCGACAACGCTTTCCACATCGCCACGCGCTCGGCGCAAACCGTCAACCCGTAAGTCGCGTTCTCGATGTTACAGCCCGTAAAAACAGCATCGTCGTTACTGACGAGCGCAGCGCCGACGCGAAAGTTTGAAAAGTCTGCGATGGCAAACTCGCGCGCGCGCTTCGCCGCCTCAACAAGTTGATCGTCGCCGTCAATCATCCCGCTTGCCCTGCTTGCCTGCTCTTTGTGCCGACAGCCAATGCCAGACGCTCGCGGATTTTGCCGCTTAAGAGATCAATGCCGACCGAATTGTTGCCGCCTTCGGGGATGATCACGTCCGCGCACCGCTTCGACGGCTCGACGAACTGCATGTGCATCGGGCGCACCGTCGCCAAATACTGCTCGATCACGGAAGGAACGGTGCGTGCGCGTTCCGCGATGTCGCGCTGCAAGCGGCGGATAAAGCGTATGTCGTCCGGCGTATCCACAAACACTTTAATGTCCATCTCATCAAGCAAACGCTTGTCGGCGAAAATCAGAATGCCCTCAACGATAATGATCGGTTTCGGTTCGACCCGCTTTGTCTCGCTCAACCGCGTGTGCGTCTTGAAATCGTAGACGGGAAGCTCCACCCGCTCGTTCGCTTTCAACCTCCGCAAGTGTTCGACAAGCAGATCGTTGTCAAGCGCATCGGGGTGATCGAAGTTGGCGGCGTCACGAAAATCGCGCGGCATGTCGCTCAGGTTGCGATAGTAAGAATCCTGTTGCAGAAAGATGACCTCGCCCGCGCCCACCGTTTCGAGGATGCGCGCGGCGACGGTCGTTTTACCCGAACCCGTGCCGCCACAAATTCCGATCACCATTCTCGAAGATTCTTTTTCCATCACTTTACAAAAGCACGGCGAGACAAAATTTTGTATGGACGAGTCCTCTGCCCTTACAGTTTTATTAGTCTAAGCCACAACGGATAATTTCGGAATTACGCGGCGCAGCAGTTTCGTAAACTTTTCGCGCACGCGCTCTCCGGTTTCAATCACTTCGGCGTGGTTGATCGGCGCTTCGAGCACGCCCGCCGCCATGTTGGTGATGCACGAAATTCCTAAAACCTTTAGCCCCATGTGGCGCGCGACAATCGCCTCCGGCACGGTGCTCATCCCGATGGCGTCCGCGCCGAGCGTGCGCAACATCCGAATCTCGGCGGGCGTTTCATAACTTGGGCCGGGCAACGCGGCATACACGCCGCGCCGCAATTCTAATTCTATCTCACGTCCTTCTTCCGCCGCGATCTCTTGAAAGTCGCGCGCGTAAACTTCGGTCATATCGGGGAAGCGCGCGCCGAAGCGTTCGTCGTTTGCGCCGCGCAGAGGGTTTCCGCCGATCAGATTGAGATGATCGCTAATGATCATCAACGCCCCTTGATCGAAAGCGATGTTGACGCCGCCCGCCGCGTTCGTCAACACCAACGAGCGCACGCCCAGAGCGCCGAGCGTGCGCACGGGAAACGTCACTTCTTCAAACGAATAGCCTTCATAATAATGAAAGCGACCCTGCATCGCTGCGACGTTAACGCCGCCCGTCTTTCCGAGCACTAAACGCCCGGCGTGTCCTTCCACGGTCGAGCGCGCAAAGCCGGGAATGTCCCCGTAATGGAGCGCAACCGCGTCCTCAAGTTCATCGGCGAAAGCGCCGAGTCCGCTTCCGAGCACAATTGCGGTGTGCACATCGTCGCTGTAGTGCGCGCGGATGATGCGCGCTGCGTGTTCCGCCCGCTCGTACAAAATATCAACTCTCGAATCTTCGCTCATCGTTTGAATTACACACTCAACTTAAAATTCCGGCGATGGTCGCCGTCAGACAAGTCGCCATAAAGCCGCCGAGGAGAGCGCGCCATCCCAAGCGCGCAAGGTCTGAACGGCGTTCGGGGGCAAGTCCGCCGATGCCGCCGATGATAATCCCGACGGACGCGATGTTGGCGAAACCACACAGCGCGAATGTTGAGATCAAGACGCTACGCGGATCGAGGTTCGCCTGAATCGTGGCGAGTTTGCTGTAAGCGACAAGCTCATTGAGGACGAGTTTCGTCCCCAGCAGATCGCCGACCGCCAGCACGTCGCGCGCAGGTACGCCCATCACGAACGCGAGCGGAGCGAACAAGTAACTAAAGATGATCTGCAGACTGAAGGGTTGTCCGAGAAGCGCGTTGAGATTCGTGATGCCGCCCAACCAACCGAGCAAGGCGTTAACCATAGCGACAATGGCGATGAAAGCGATCAGCACGGCCATGACATTGAGGGCGAGCCGCAGACCCTCGCTCGCGCCGCGCGCCGTCGCGTCAATGATGTTGGCGTCAACTTTCTCCGCCTTCATGCTGACCTGTCCGGCCGTCTCCGGCACTTCCGTCTCCGGGTAGAGCATTTTAGCGACGAGCAAACACGCGGGCGCGGCCATGACGCTCGTCGTGATCAGAAAAACGGGATCAATGCCGATGCCGATGTAGACGGCGAGGATGCCGCCGGAGACCGTGCCCATCCCGCCGATCATCATCGCCAGAAGTTCCGACTGCGTGAGTCGTGGGATGTACGGCGCAATCGTCAGAGGCGCTTCCGTCTGTCCCATGAAGACTTCGGCGGCGACTGTTAAAGCTTCCGCGCCGGAAATTGATTTCATCGTCCGCTGCATCACCCACGCGAGCGCGAAGACGACGCGCTGCATCACGCCGAGGTGATAAAGAATCGAAAAGAGCGATGCGACGAAGATGATCGTCGCCGTGATCGTGAAGAAAAAGATGAAGCCGAATTGCTCGAAGTAAGTCGGATCAACCAGCCGCCCGAAGACGAACTTCGCGCCCTCGTTCGAGAAGGCGAGAAGCGCGCTGATGGCGTCGCCGACGCGCTGGAAAATCCTGAAGCCGATCTCCGTCTTGAGGATGAAGAGCGCGACGATGAGTTGCAATGCGAGTCCGACGACGACAATGCGCCATTCAATCGCGCGCCGGTTATTCGACGCCAGATACAGCACTCCGAGTAAAACGAAAATGCCGAACACCCCGACGAGGCGCTGCGAAAACGGTGCGGGATGGTCGCGCAAAAGTTCGGAGACGGCTCTTCGGCTCGCGGGCGTCGGCTGCGCGGGGATTGCGGCAGGAGTCGGCGAGGGCGGTGGCGCAGGGCTACCCGCCGTGTTCGTGTTATCTTGTAGAAACGCAAAATCGCCGCGCGCGTCTTGCGCCTCTGCAACGCAAGCGGCGACGAAGATGATCGCAGTGACGCCTAAAAAGAGAGTGAAAATTTGTAAGGCGCGTGGCTGCGTGCTAAAGACGGAGCGAGATAAGACGAACGGGATTTTCATTGATACGAATTTGCTTTTTCCGATTTCTGAAATGATCTTAGAACATCCCGCTTGGCAACACAGAGTTAAAACACCGGCCGAGAATCAACCGTCTGCGCGGATCGTTTTCGCCCGTTGTGATTTGAAAACTCTTCTCACAACACGGCTTTGATCAGATTCTGCGGAAGGGGCTTTCGCTTTGCAACTTGAAACGCGTCGCGCAACATCTCGCGCGCTTCGGCGAGCCGCTCCGCCCCGTTGTAGTGAATGCGCAGAAGAAGTTCGCCTTGTCGCACCTCGTCACCGGTCTTTTTATTCAACACAACCCCGACCGATGGATCGATCTTGTCTTCGACGCGCCGCCGTCCCGCACCGAGCAACATGCTGGCGACGCCGATTGCTTCTGCCTCTATCTCCGCAACGTAGCCGTCCCTCTCGCTCAACAAATCTTCTTCGCGCGCGGCGGGCAACATCAAATTGTAATCATCAACCACGCGCGGATCGCCGCCCTGCGCCTTCGTTGACTCGCGGAATTTTTCCAGTCCCGCGCCCGTCGCTAATAATTTCTGCACAACCTCGCGCGCCTCATCCATTTCGCTTTCGAGTTCTCCAACGACGAGCATCTGCGCGGTAAGTTCGAGGCTTAGTTCGGTGAGATCGCGTGGGCCGCGCCCGCGCAGTGTCTCTAGGCATTCGATCACTTCAAGACGATTGCCGACAGCGCATCCCAACGGTTGGTTCATATCCGTAATTAAGGCAACCGTGCGCACGCCCGCGCCGCGCCCCGTCTCGACCAGCGCTTCAGCCAAAGCCCTCGCATCGTCCTTGCTTTTCATGAACGCGCCCGCGCCCGTCTTCACGTCGAGTACCAGTCCATCCAAACCTTCCGCCAACTTCTTCGACATGATCGAGGCGGCGATCAGCGGAATGCATTCGATTGTTGATGTGACATCGCGCAGGGCGTAAAGTTTTTTGTCGGCGGGCGCGATCTCTTTCGTCTGTCCCATCATCGCGTAGCCGACCCCTTCGAGTGTCTGACGAAATTCCGCAAGCGTTAACCCCACGCGAAAGCCGGGAATTGCTTCAAGCTTATCGAGCGTGCCGCCCGTGTGTCCGAGTCCGCGCCCCGAAATCATCGGAACGGCTAACCCGGCGGCGGCCGCGAGCGGAGCGATAATGAGCGACGTTTTATCTCCGACGCCGCCCGTCGAATGTTTATCAACTTTCGGCTTCGGCACGTCGGAGAAGTTCAAGACTTCGCCGGAGCGCAGCATCTCTTCCGTCAGACAGAGACGCTCCTCTTCGTTCATGCCGTTCAAGAAGATCGCCATCAAGAGCGCCGACGATTGGTAATCGGACATCTCGCCCGTTGTCACGCCGCGCACAAAAAATCTGATCTCTTCTTTCGTCAGCGTCCCCCGGTCGCGCTTTTTTCTAATTACGTCCTGTGGTTTCATCGGGCGGAAATTTCAAACGAGCTGTAGCAACACGACGGCTTGCGACATCACCGCGCGGCTTTCTCCCACCGCGTCAACTCCCTCGCCCGTCTTCGCCTTCACGCTCACGCACTCCATTTCGACACTGAGCACTCCCGCGAGTTTCTCACGCATCTGGTCAATGTATGGTCGCAAGCGCGGACGCTCCAACATCACCGTCGCATCAACATTGATAACTCGAAAGCCGCGCTCGCTGACAAGCCACATCACGCGCGACAAAAGCTCAAGGCTGTCGGCATCTTTCCATCGCGGATCGCGGTCGGGAAAGTGCATCCCGATGTCACCCTCGCAGAGCGCGCCGAGGATCGCGTCCGTGATCGCATGACACAGCGCATCGGAATCAGAGTGCCCTTCCGCGCCCAATTCAGATTCGATCTCGATCCCTCCCAAGACAAGCGTCCTGCCCGGCGCGAGACGATGCGTGTCATGACCGATGCCGATGCGAAACATAAAGTCAGGAGTCGGAATTTAGGAGTCGGAATAAAGAGTTTATTTTTATTCTGACCTCAGTCTGCTGAATTCTATTCTCCGAATTCACGCACGAGGATTTCAGCTAACTTCCAATCTTCCGGCGTGGTAATTTTGATGTTGCGACGGTCGCCTTCAACTACCGATACTTTCACGCCGAGAGCTTCGACGAGTTGACTGTCGTCGGTCGCTTCGTCCGGCGCGGCTTGTTGGTAAGCGCGGCGCAAAAGGTCGTAGCGAAAACACTGCGGCGTCAAGGCGTGTCGCAGGCTCGCGCGTGGAAGCGTTCGCTTGACGTAACTCGCTTCGATCTCTTTAATCGTATCAACGGCGGAACGGACAAGGATCGCCGCGCCACATTCTCCCTGCGCCGCACGCACGGTGCGATCAATTTCATCCGGCGAGACGAAAGGGCGCGCGCCGTCATGAACGGCGATGATTTCGGCGGTCGCCGCGCGCACCGCTTGCAGCCCCCGCAACACCGATTCCGCGCGCGAATTTCCGCCCGGCACAACGCGCGTCAGCTTGCCCAAATTATGTTCGCTCGCTAGACGCAAGCATTGCGCTACGTCCCCGGCGGGCACAACCGCGATCATCTCCCCGATTGTGTGACACTCCTCAAAACGCTTGAGCGTATGAACGACGAGCGGCTTTCCGGCGAGAAGTCGGAACTGCTTGCGCTCACCGTCGCCCATGCGCGAACCCGTCCCGGCGGCGACAATGATCGCAACATTCATAAAGGCTGCGTGTGGAACAGGAAGGATGAATGTATGAACAAAGCGAAAGCTTTAACTTGAGTCTCAAATTTTAGATTTCAAATTTCAGCTCACAGATTCACACCTTCAGGCGCGCCGATACTTCCGCCTCGCCTTCATGCTTCCCTTTTCCTACCCGGATTCATTCGCCATTTTCGACAGGGCGCGGGGTGATGCTTGGGGCGGCGCGCACGTCGCGTGGACTTGCGCGGCGGGCGGATGTTGAGCCGTTGAAGGCGCGCACCTCGCCCGCGCTGTTCTCCGAGTGCTCTTCCCAGATTTTGCCGAAGATCATTTTTCCGGCTGTCGTCTGCAACACGCTCGTCACGGAGATGTCGGCGTTGCGCCCGATCATCCGGCGCGCGTTATCAACAACGACCATCGTGCCGTCATCAAGGTAAGCCACGCCCTGATTGTATTCCTTGCCTTCCTTAAGAATGAAGACGTGCATCGCTTCGCCGGGCAGCACAACGGGCTTCAAGGCGTTGGCGAGCTCGTTGATGTTCAAGACGGTGACGCCGTGCAACTGCGCGACTTTGTTGAGATTGAAATCGTTGGTGACGACAACCGCCGTCAGTTGCTTGCCGAGTTCGATGAGTTTCAGATCGACTTCGCGCACGGCCGGAAAATCCGTGTCAACGATCTGGATGTCGAGGGCGTTGTTGTTCTGAAGACGTTGCAGCATATCGAGGCCGCGCCGTCCGCGTTGCCGCTTTGAGGAATCGGGCGAGTCAGCCACCTGCTGCAATTCACGCAAGATGAACTGCGGAATCACAATCGTGCCGCCAAGGAAACCGGCTTCCGCAACGTCGGCGATGCGCCCGTCAATGATCACCGAAGTGTCAAGGACTTTGTAATCGCGTCTGGCAGCTTTGTCGCTGAAGATGCCGCCGAGCGCGGCGAGGTCTAAGTAATCGC
>JACCYN010000388.1 GCA_013696465.1 Pyrinomonadaceae bacterium | reverse complement strand
AATACGACGATCTTTTCGCTTGTCAATGTCGCGCTTCTGCGCCCCCTGCCGAAGGTGGCGGACAGCGGGCGGCTCGCGGAAGTTAAGAGGACACTGCCGAACGGCGACAGCTTTGCGCTTCTTTCATACCTCGACTACGCATACTTGCGCGATCACAACGATGTCTTTGAAGGTCTGGCGGCATACAGCTTCGCGCCGTTTAGTTTGAACGCGGGCGGCGAGCCGGAGCGCGCGAAGGGTTTGATCGTCTCCGGCAACTACTTCGATGTGCTCGGCGTTAAGGCCGCAAGAGGCCGTTTCTTTCTGCCGGAAGAGGATCGCACGCCGGGCGCAAATCCGGTTGCGGTAATCAGCCACGAACTATGGCAGCGAAGATTCGGCGGCGATAGCAGCGCTATCGGCAGGCAAGCGACGCTTAACGGGCATTCATTCACGATCATCGGCGTCGCGCCGGAAGGTTTCAAGTCGCCGTTCGTCTATCTCGCGCCGGATGTGTATGTGCCGTTAATGATGCAGGCGCAGGCGATGCCGGGAAGAGACGTGCTAGACAGTCGCGGCACGAGTTGGCTCGGCGTGCGCGGTCGTCTGAAGGCGGGCGTGAAGATTGAAGGGGCGCAAGTCGAGATATCGGGGTTGGCGAAGCGGCTTGAAAGGGAGTTTCCCGAAACGAATCAGGGCGAAGGCGTGCGCCTGCACCCCGTCAGCCAAGTGCCGCACGAGGTGCGCAGCGCGGTCGTCGGGTTTATGAGTTTGTTGATGTGTTTGGTCGGACTTGTGCTTTTGATCGCGTGCGCCAACGTCGCGGGAATTTTCCTCGCGCGTGCGGCGGCGCGTCGTAAGGAGATGGCGATCCGCCTTGCAGTCGGCGCGAGTCGCGCGCGCATCATCCGGCAACTGCTCGTCGAAAGCGTGTTGCTCTTTCTTTGCGGCGGCATCGCGGGCGCGGCATTGGCGGCGTGGACAAACGATCTACTACTCGCGTTTCGACCTTCGGGCGTGATGCCGATCTCGCTCGATCTCAGTCTCGATTGGCGCGTGCTCGGTTTTACGCTGCTCGTGTCGTTCGTGACGGGTCTCATTTTCGGTTTAGCTCCCGCGCTGCAAGCTTCCAAGCCGGACGTGCTCCCGGCATTGAAGGATGAAGCGCGGACGGGTGTGCACCGCGCGAGGATGCGCGGCGCGTTTGTCGTCGGGCAGATCGCGATCTCGCTGATGCTCCTTATCGCCGCCGGTCTCTTCGTGCGCAGTTTGCGAAACGCCGCCGCGATCAATCCGGGATTCAACCCGGACGGAGTGCAAACGGCGATGATTGATTTGACGATTCAGGGCTACACGGAGGAGCGCGGGCGCGACTTTT
This sequence comes from Pyrinomonadaceae bacterium, assembly GCA_013696465.1. Lineage (GTDB taxonomy): Bacteria > Acidobacteriota > Blastocatellia > Pyrinomonadales > Pyrinomonadaceae > JACCYN01. The sequence continues at coordinate 1,818 of JACCYN010000388.1, read as the reverse complement.
ACCGTCGCCTCGTGGAGCAGGTCGGAGCTTTGCCCGGCGTCGAGTCCGCGAGTTTGGCGAACGCGATTCCGTTGAGCGGTCGGATGTTCAACCTCCCCGTGCGCGTCGAAGGATATGAACCGCCCGCCGGGGAAGACGCTTTCTACATTGACGCGAACACGGTTGATGAAAACTATCTGCGCACGCTCCAAGTGCCACTCCTGCGCGGACGCGATTTCAGCCGCGCGGACAAGGAAGGCGCGCCGCGTGTGGCGATCATCAACGAAACGATGGCGCGAAAGTTTTTCGGCGGCGCAGATGCCGTCGGGAAAACATTCAGCTTCAATAGGAATCCGTCGGTGAATAACTCTGCCTTAAATGATCCCGCGCGCTCGACCATCGAGGTCGTCGGCGTCGTCAAAGACGGCAAATACGAGACGCTCGGCGAAGAAGCGCGCCCGTTCATTTATCTGCCATTTGCGCAACGCTACTTCGGCGCGATGACTTTGCATATCCGCACGACAGGCGATCCGGCGACCGTGTTCGCCGCCCTGCGCCGCGAAACGCAAAATCTCGATCCCAATCTGCCGCTCACAAACGTGATGCCGATGACGGAAGCAATCGGCTTCTCGTTAATTCCTTTACGCATGGCGGCGACAATCGTCGGCGTGCTCGGATTGTTCGGTCTCGCGCTCGCCGCCGTCGGCATCTACGGCGTTATTGCCTACTCCGTCACACAACGCACAAAGGAGATCGGCATCCGCATTGCGCTCGGCGCGCAGACAGGCGACGTGCTGGGCATTATCTTGCGTCAGGGATTGATGCTGACCGTGATTGGCGTGTGTCTCGGAGTCGCGGGCGCGTTCGTCCTGACAAGATATTTAGCGAGCTTGCTTTACGGCGTGAGCGCGATTGATCCGCTCGTCTTTATCGGCATCGCGCTCGTGCTCGCCGCCGTCGCCTTGCTCGCAAGCTACGTCCCTGCGCGCCGCGCCGCGAAGATCGATCCGATGGTGGCTTTAAGGTACGAGTGAAGCAAGTGGAAAGTTGAAAGGCGAAAGTAATGTCTACACTTTGGCAAGATTTGCGGTTCAGTGCGCGGATGCTGTGGAAGAGTCCGGGCTTTAGCCTTGTGGCGATCTTCGCGCTCGCTTTAGGCATTGGCGCGAATACGACGATCTTCAGCGCCGTTAACGCCCTGCTGCTTCGTCCCTTCGCGTTTCGTGATACGGATCGCATCATTACCGTCTGGGAAACTGCGCCGCAAGTTGGCATCGAGCACGGCTCGGTGGCGCCCGCCAATTTTCTTGACTTGAAACGCGAGAACACCGTGTTTGAAGAGGTCGCAGTCACTTCCGGGTGGTCAGCCAACTTGACGGAGGGCGACAAGCCGGAGCGCATCGAAGGCGCGTCCGTCTCGCCTGCTTTCTTCTCGGTGCTCGGCGTCGGCGCGAGAGAAGGGCGGACGTTTACAGCCGACGAGGAGAAGCCCGGCGGCAACGCGGTCGTTGTGATCAGCGACGCTTTGTGGCGGCGTCGTTTCGCGGCCGATCCGAAGATCGTCGGGCGCGTCGTGCCGATTAACAATCGCAGTTTCACCGTCGTCGGAATCATGCCGAAAGAGTTGGCCTACCCGCGCGGCGGCGTCGAGATGTGGACGCCGTTCATCTTTGACGACGAGGACGTGCAGGATCGCAATTCGCATTACCTGCGCGTGCTGGCGCGCCTCAAACCGACCGCGACCATCGAACAAGCGCAAAGCGAAATGAACGCGCTCGCGCGCCGCCTCGCCGAACAATATCCGCAGACAAATGCGAACCGAAGTTTTCTTTTAGAGAC
>JACCYN010000374.1 GCA_013696465.1 Pyrinomonadaceae bacterium | reverse complement strand
GCTTCGAGCTTTCCACAGCGAAAGTTTGAAGCCCGCTTTTTTGATGTTTGACAACTGAATTACCTTGTAAACAAAAAGGTATTCAGTAAAAAACAAGAGGGCAGTTGGTGCCTTCTGGCGGGGTTTGCAAGCTCATTAGCATTGCACAAGCAAATGGCAAATCTATCGAAACTCTGAAGAGTATCGTAGAAATGATTTATAGTCTCAAAACGGCTCAAACATTTGAGATAAAGCATCAGCGTGCATCAGCAGGCTAAGTTTCACCTATTAGGATTTTGAAAACATATTTTACGTTTCGTAGTGCGAAATTGGTCGATTTTTCAAGTTAGGTTCTTCGCCTGGCCTCAGATGGAGCAAGCATTCATGAATAAAATTGAACTCGTCGAACGCGAGACGCCGGAGGCGGTCGTGATCGAGATCGCCGGTCAGCTCACCATCGGTGGCAATAATGAAACATTAATCGAAAAAGTGCGCGCGCATCTCGCCGCCGGGCGGCGTCTATTGGTGATCAATTTAGAACAATGTCAGCGCGTGGACAGTAGTGGCTTCGGCGATCTCGTGACGTGCGTTGTGACGGCGGCGCGGCACGATGCTCATGTGCGTCTGACGAACGTCTCGCCGCAGATTCGCAGCCTCATCAAGATGGCGCATCTGCACCAAGCTTTCGACATTTTCGATTCGGAAGAAGAAGCGCTTAAAGCTCCGCCGCCTGCCGCGTGAAACTCGCGCGCCACGCGACGGCGATCTCATCGAAAGTTTTTGACTTTCGGGCGGAGGTTAAGACAAGCTTGAGATGGAGATGTTCAAGCGGACTGAAAAGCCCCGCTCTCGGCGCTTGCGATTTAATTGTTGTAAAGGAAGTAGACGATGCGCAAACGAATCTTTACGGCGCTGCTCGCCGCGCTCTGCGCGAGTTTGTTTTGGTCAATAGGCTTTGGCGCGAAGGTTGTCTCGAAGGATGCGGGGACGATTCAAACGAATGCCACGCTGCCCGCCGACTTTGAGGACGCGCTCGTTGCTACTATCGCTGCGCCGACCGCTTTAGCTTTTACGCCCGACGGCCGGATGCTCGTCACGACGCAGGCGGGCAAACTGCGCGTTGTGCAGAACAACGCGCTGCTTCCGACGCCCGCGCTCGATCTCAGTGGAAAAATCTGCGCGAACAGCGAGCGCGGATTGCTCGGCGTCGCAGTTGATCCGGAGTTTGCCAGCAATCGTTACATCTATCTTTTTTACACTTTCAATAAATTCAATACCTGCCCGACGGGGCAGCCGACGAACGCGAACAATCCGGTTAACCGCGTTTCGCGCTTCACGCTCGACGACAATAATACAATTCAAACAACAAGCGAGTTTGTGCTTGTTGACAACATACCGTCGCCTAACGGCAACCACAACGGCGGCGATCTTCACTTCGGCAAAGACGGATACCTCTACATTAGCGTCGGCGACGGCGGCAGCGACTACGCGGGCAATAGCGGCGCGGCGGGGCAGAACGACGCGGCGCGCGACGAGTTTGTGTTGCTCGGCAAAATCTTGCGCGTCACGCCGGACGGTGGGATCCCCTCGACCAATCCGTTTCAAGGCGCGAACACGGCGCGCTGTAACGTCGCGGGTCGCACCGACGCGGGAAAGAAATGTCAGGAGACGTTCGCGTGGGGGTTGCGCAACCCGTTTCGCATGGGCTTTGATCCGAACGCTGCAACGACGCGCTTCTTCATCAACGATGTCGGGCAGAACGCTTGGGAAGAGATCAACGAAGGAACGGCTGGCGCGGATTACGGTTGGAACGTGCGCGAAGGTCATTGCGCCAACGGCTCGACGACGAACTGCGGCGCGCCGCCCGCCGGGATGACGAACCCCATTTATTCTTACGGGCGCGCGGAAGGTTGCGCGTCAATTACGGGCGGCGCGTTTGTGCCCGGAGCGGTGTGGCCTACGGCGTTCGCGGGTTCGTATCTTTTCAGCGATTTCGTTTGCGGCAAAATCTTTCAACTCAAACAGAATGGCGCGGGCGGCTACACGGCGAGCACATTCGTCAGCGGCCTTGGCGGCAGCAGCGCGGTCGCCATGATCTTCGGTCCGCACGGCGCAAACAGTCAGGCGCTTTACTACACGACCTACGCGGGCGGCGGGCAGGTGCGCCGCATCGCTTACACGGGAACGTCTAACCGCGCGCCCGTCGCGGCGCTGACAGCCGATCCGACTTCGGGCGCGGCTCCATTAATTGTTAACTTTAACGCATCAACAAGCAGCGACCCCGACGGCGATGCGCTCACATATGATCTGGATTTCGGCGACAACACGCCGCACGCTTCGAGCGTCACTGCGGTACATACTTACACCAGAAGCGGAACTTATACCGCAACCTTAACCGTGCGCGACCCATCCGGCGCGACGAGCGCGGTAAGCGTTCAGATCAATGCGGGCAATACGCCGCCCGCGCCCGCGATCATTTCTCCGACGATTGCCACGCGCTTTCGCGTCGGGCAAATCATCACGTTGCAAGGCGGCGCGACCGACGCGCAAGACGGAGCGCTTCCCGCATCGTCGTTGAGTTGGAGAGTGACGCTCCATCACAACGAGCACACGCACCCGTTCGTCGCTTCCGTCTCCGGTAACAACGTCACGTTCACCGCGCCTGCGCCCGAAGATTTAGCGGCGACCGAGACGAGCTATCTTGTTATCGAATTGACCGCCACCGATTCGCAAGGGCTGTCGAGCAAGATCACGCAGACGCTCTTACCTAACGTCGTCAACATCACGTTTCTAACTAACCCGGAAAATCTGCGGCTTGAAGTCAATGGAGCGAGCGTCAATGCTCCGCGCACGCTTGCTTCGTGGGAAGGCTACGCGCTCAACGTCAGCGCGCCCACGCAAGCGGATGTTTCAGGACGCACCTTCGAGTTTGCCTCATGGTCGGACGGCGGCGCGGCGACACACGCGATTACAACACCTTCAACTCCCGCGACATACACTGCGACATTTAAGTTGGCGACGGGGATTAACCCGATTGACACGATTGACTTTTTCGTTCGCCAACAATACCTCGACTTTCTCAACCGCGAGCCGGACGCGGCCGGGTTTGAATTCTGGACAAGCAAGCTGCGCGAGTATCTGGCGAACTGCGGCACGGCTGACAACGGGCAAGCGGTTGAGTGCCGCGCGCGGGCGAAAGCAAGTGTTTCGGAAGCCTTCTTCGTCTCGGTTG
>JACCYN010000352.1 GCA_013696465.1 Pyrinomonadaceae bacterium | reverse complement strand
CCGAAGCGGGATAATGACATCAAGCGTCTGTTGTCGCAGCCGCCGCGCTGTTGTCCCCGTCGGGATTGTTGCGAAACGGCGGGACGGATGAATCGCCGTTTGTGTGCGGCATGTCGTCCGCTTTGTTGAGCACGATCTCGCCTTCGGGCGTGATGATGGCTTTGTGATCGGCGGTGATGATCTCGCCTTCAATCGTCATCTCCTTGCCGCCGGGCATTTCGACGGGCAGGTGATCGAGAAAGCGCTCGGCGTCAATCGCCGCCATGCATCCCGTCCCGGCGGCCGTCACTGCTTGTCGGTAGAATGAATCCTGTACGTCGCCGCAGGCGAACACGCCGGGGATGTTCGTCGCCATCGTGCGCGACGCCGTTTTCAAATAGCCGACCTCGTCCATCTCCAACTGACCCTTAAACATGTCGGTGTTCGGCTTGTGCCCGATGGCGACGAAGACGCCTTCGCACGGAAAAATTCTTTCTTCATTCGTCTTCAAATCTTTAAGACGCACGCCCGTCACACCCGTCTCCGGCGCGCCTAAAATTTCTTCAACGCCCGTGTCCCAGATGAAATCAATCTTCTCGTTTTGAAACGCCTTGTCCTGCATGATCTTCGAGGCGCGCAAGGTGTCGCGGCGGTGGACGATGGTCACGCGCGAGGCGTAGCGCGTGAGAAACGTGGCTTCCTCCATCGCGGTGTCGCCGCCGCCAACGACGACGATGGGTTTGCCTTTGAAGAAAAAGCCGTCGCACGTGGCACACGCGGAAACTCCGAGTCCGCCTAAGCCGTGCGGCGCGGGAGCTTCGCCGGGAATGCCGAGCCACTTGGCGGACGCGCCCGAAGCGATGATCAAGGTTTTAGCTTTAACGGTGTGGTCGTCGGTTTCAACCGTGAAAGGACGTTGACTGAGGTCAACTTTGTTAATCCACGTGACGAGAAAATCCGTGCCGAAGCGCGCGGCTTGCGCGCGAAACTCATCCATCAATTCCGGCCCCTGTATACCTTTCGAGAAACCGGGGTAGTTTTCCACTTCGGTCGTGATCGTCAGTTGACCGCCGGGTTGCGGCCCTTCGATGACGAGCGGTTTCAAATCGGCGCGCGCGGCGTAAATCGCCGCCGTCAGCCCAGCTGGCCCCGATCCGATAATCACCACGTCGCGTTTCACAATTTCTCTGGTCATCTCAACTGCTCTCTCGGTTCCTTCTTCGATTATGGGGCGCTCTCAAGCAGTTTCGTCAACTGCTATGCGCTTTAGTTGTAGCGTTTTAGCTTGCCGATATAGTATAACTCTTCGCGCAAGCGTAGTCGAACAAGAGCCGGACGAGGCTGCTTTCGGTTTTCGAGCTACCTTGAAAACTTGCTCCGGCAAAAAGCGTTGAGTCAGACTGAAGAAAATCTTTCCTTGTCGCCGAAAATCGACACGCTCGCCATTATCGGCGCGGGCACGATGGGGCACGGCATCGCGCATGTGGCGGCGCTGGCCGGATACGAAGTGTTTCTGTTCGATGTCAACGCCGAAGCGGTCGAGCGCGGCGTGATGAGCATCAAGCGCAATTTCGCCAAAGGCATTGAGCGCGGCAAAGTTACGGAAGAGGAACGCGACCGCGCGTTTGAGCGCATAAGGGCGACAACGGATTTGTCAGACATGCGCGCGGCCGATCTCTTCATCGAAGCCGTGCCCGAAGTGATGGACTTAAAGCGCGAGACGTTGCGGCGCATCGAGGAGGTCGCTGAAAGCGGTTCGTTCATCTTTGCGAGCAATACTTCGTCGCTTTCGATCACGGAGATCGCCAAGGCTTCCCGTCGCCCCGAATGCGTCGTTGGAATGCACTTCTTTAATCCCGTCCACCTGATGCGCCTCGTGGAGATCGTGGTCGGAAAGGAAACGAGCGAGGGAACTTTAACGCGCGTGCGTGAAGTGGCGGCGCGCTTGAAGAAAGAGCCGATCACGGTGCGGGATGTGCCGGGGTTCGCGTCAAGTCGGCTAGGCGTGGCGCTGGGGCTTGAAGCGATGCGGATGTTAGAGCAGGAAGTGGCGAGCGCGAAAGATATAGATACGGCGATGGAACTTGGTTACAATCATCCGATGGGGCCGCTTCGCTTAACGGATTTGGTCGGCTTGGATGTGCGGTTGAAGATCGCCGAATACCTGCACGGCACGCTCGGCTCGGAGAGTTTTCGCCCGCCGGAGATTCTGCGCCGCATGGTTGCGGAAGGAAAGCTCGGCAAGAAGACGGGCGAAGGTTTTTACCATTGGAGTTGAAGGACGCGGACGCACGTGGCCGCATCACGCACTTAACCGTCCTACGATTTTTTGTGACAGCAACTTTCAGGTTCATGCCTTTATGAGCACCCCGAACGAAGAAAGACGCTTCGCGCTGCGCATGGCTTTGCGCCTGCCCATCGTCGTCTCAGGTCGCACCGGAGACGGATCGGCGTGGAGCGAACCGACCGAGACGGACGACGTTTCGACATCCGGCGCGCTCTTCCATCTCAACCAGACGGTTGCGGACGGCGACCGCCTTTACCTGCGCGCGCACCGGCCGGACGGCGCGCCGATTGAAGTCACTGTCAAAGTCATTCGCATCGCGCCTGCCATCTACGGCACGGCGCGCATTGGCGTGCAGGTTTTGGAGCCAGCCGAGAATTGGTTGCGCCTCTTCGTCTCGTGGGTCGCCGACGAGCAGACGCCCGCGCCCGATGCCGACCCGGCCGCGTCCGCCTGAACGGATCACGCATTCTTAAATTTCAAATTACAAATTTTTCATTCCCGGAGTCAGAGGTAAATGTCGCAATCTTACGAAACGCTGTTGGTCGAGCGGCGCGAACGAGTCGCGCTTATCACGATCAATCGTCCTGAGAAACGCAACGCCTTAAACATCAAGACGCGCGAAGAGGGAGCCGCCGCGCTCGACGAATTGCGCGACGACGAGGGCGTGCGCGTTGTCGTCATCACCGGCGCGGGAGACAAAGCCTTCATCGCGGGCGCAGACATCGCCGAATTCGCGGGTCGCACCGCCGTCACACAGCGCGACGTGATGCTCGGTCGTTCGCTCTTCACCGCGATTGACATGTTCCCGAAACCCGTGATCGCCATGGTCAACGGCTACTGTCTCGGCGGCGGCTGTGAACTCGCCCTCGCCTGCGACATGCGCATCGCTTCGGAAACCGCTTCCTTCGGTCAACCTGAAATAAATTTAGGCATTATTCCCGGCGGCGGCGGAACGCAACGTCTCACGCGCTTGATCGGTGAAGGCAAAGCGATGGAACTGATCCTCACAGGCGACATCATTGACGCGCAAACCGCGTTCACGCTCGGACTCGTAAACCTTGTCGTCCCCGCCACCGACCTCGAAGCGAAAACGATGGAGATTGCCCGCCGCATTTCGGAGAAGTCGCCCATTGCGCTTCGCATGGCGAAAGAAGGCGTGAAGACGGCGGCGCGCTCTAACCTCGACGAAGGCTTGCGCCGCGAAGTTGATCTCTTCGCGCTCTGCTTTTCGAGCGAAGACAAGGACGAAGGAGTGCGCGCCTTTTTAGAGAAGCGCAAACCGGAGTTCAAAGGGAAATAGCTTGCGGAAAAGAGTCGCGCGCTTGACGAACTTTCTTGCGCTACGCTACTCTTCTCGGTCATCCGGTTGCGATGCACACCGAAACTAGGGGGCCGTAGCTCAGCTGGGAGAGCGCATGACTGGCAGTCATGAGGTCAGAAAGCTTAAAAGCTCCTCATTGATATCAATGACTTACGGTTAATGGAGCAACCTCATAAAGCTTCAATCATCCGCTCAAAGATTGCTCTCGTTTCAAATCAAATAATAATATGAGCTGCCTAGAAGCGGCTCGCTTACGTCTATCTTCGCCTAATATTCTTCCGGTAGCAAGATTGTTGTTGCCGAACGGTCAGCTTCCGTTATAACCCACAGCTTCACGCCTCTCGCTGTTTTGTATGCGCTAAAGATTCGCAGAGACTTATTAACACTGAAAAGATTTTCCCTGTAATCTTCATTCGTCAATTCGCCTTACTCAAGTCGTGCGTGACGGCTGATAAACTCCTGCGGCAGTTGTCCGGCTTCTTCTAGCGTCTCTAATGCGCCCGGAGTGGCTACTATCTGACCAAGAGGTAAGCGCACAAGGCGAGGCGTTGTACTGGTTTTGTCTCTAATGGTAAGTTCGTTCTGCATCATCGTTCCTTTCTTCGCTGGAAGGGGTTGGTGTAGAGGGATAGGGAGTGCTCGAACACTCACCTATCCCATTTCGCTTTAGTGCGAAGGTTTTTGTGCGGCAAGGCAGACGTGCAAGCCAGCAGCCGCACTCAGGTGTTTACAGGCGAAGCCAGCCACGCCGCCTTTGCAGCTACAATGCCCGAAACGCTTGCCGTC
>JACCYN010000349.1 GCA_013696465.1 Pyrinomonadaceae bacterium | reverse complement strand
AGGTTTGACTGAGAAATCGAGCGCACCCGTAACGACAACTTGGCGGAATCCAAGACTGCGCGATTTCTCAATTAGTTCATACGCGCCGGGAAAGATGGCGGGCTTCAAAACGTCTCCAAAAAGTTCGTCAGCGAAGAATCGCAAGCGGTCTTCCGATTCGCCCGTGTAACGTTTGAAAAAGAGATCGTTGAAAACTTTGCGGCTGTATTGATCGGTGGCGGCGAAGAGAGGAATGCTTAAAAGCGTGGTCGCACTTTTGCGCACGGTGCGCATGATGCCGCCTTGATTCTTTGCGTAGAATCCGAGCGTGTGCACGAGATTGGTGCTGACCAAAGTTCCTTCCAAATCGTAGAAAGCGGCTGCTGTCAACTTCACTGCTCCGAAGAATCGAGGTGAATTAAACTTAAACTGTATCGGCGACCTTTGACACGCGACGAACGAACTGTGGCGGCGCAACATTGAAAGGTCTGCACGTGAGTGGCAAAAATATACCTTATTCCGGCCGAATTTTATAATTCGGCTCAATACTTTATCCGGTTCGTCATGCCTCAAAAGGTTTTTTAAGGCTACATGTGTACGAGTTGGCTCGCGTATTCGCGCCGCTTATAAACGAAGCGAAGGCAGCACAGGGTGAAAGGCGGAGTAGAGTGTCTCTTATAGAATCGGAATTTCCGATGTAAGCATTTCATCGTTCAAGCATGGAGGTGTACGTCTTCAAAATTTCTACCGGGCGGACTCAGGGAAGTCGGCACCGTGAAGTCGCTCACAAGATTCGGTCGGTCAACTTAGTTAGGGCGCGTTAAACGGGTTGGCTTCGTTGTTAGACGTTTCACTGAACTGAATGGATGCGAGGCGCAAAACCTCGATAGACAAAATAGGCTCTACACGCATTGTAGCTTTTCTCGCAGCGCTTCGTAAGGTGTCTTGCCGTGCAATGAACGATGCGGGCGATGGTAGTTGTAGAAGCTCTGCCACTCGTGAGGCTTTTTGTTCAGATCGACACGGTGCAGTAGGTCGTGATTTTCACAAGGCTCACCATCAAGGTAGGATTAAGCAACACCCAAACCACGAGATAGCTTCAGATTACCTATTACTGGTTGTTGATGGAATTAATTCCGCTGCCCTGACATGCTTTGAATAGCAATGACTTACCGTAAGCCGTTCTTTGAATTCTTAGTGTCAGCAACTCCCGCAAGGCGTTCTCCACGGTGGGCCATGCCGGGGATTGTGGAGCGATTAATTCAAAGTGTCCGGCATTATCGAGAATGGTCAGCCGGGTATCGTCCCCACTCTGTCTCGCCTTCGCCTCGTACTCCCTGCTTGATTCGAGCGGTACGATGCGATCCTGCGCGCCGTGAATCAGGCGTTGTGGGATTCTGAGCGGTAACATCTCAACGGGCGAAGTCTGTTGATACCGGAAAGCTACTTCTTCCGGTGAGCCGCCGAGCAGCCTGCCCACTGCATTATTGCATCTGGGGCTGAACCGCCGCATGTCTGTAATGCCCGCTAAGGATATTACCCCGCGCAACGACAAAGGTTTGAAGGAACGCAAAAGGCTGCTTCTCGGCAGATGACGGCGGGCGGCCAGCCAGAGCGCCAGTTGCCCACCCGCCGAGTGTCCCACTGCGACAACTCGCCTCAAGTCAAGCGGGTAAGAACGAGCCAGCACGCGCAGGCGATCTGCGCCTTGCGCAACATCCTCGAACGTGCCGGGCCATCCGCCTCCGGGATTCCCGATGCGGCGATACTCCAGAGTCCACGTCGCAACTCCTGTTGCGGTAAGTGCTGCGGCGAAATTCCCGATGTGCTTGATGTCGTAGGCGGAATACCAGCAGCCGCCGTGAATGATAATCGCAACCGGATGCGGGCCTTCGCCTTCCGGCAGACGCAGTTCGCCGAATTGCAGCGGATCGTCGCCGTATGCGATGCGATGGTCGGCAGGCGGAACGGGTAGTCTCTCGATATCTTGATAAATCATGTTTTGGGCACGGGCGATCTGAGCGCCATCGAAGGCGAAGATGCCGCAGACCAATGGCGTTAGGAAGAAAGCTCTTAATATCAATTTAGACATCATCATCGCTCCCACCTCAGAAGAAATTCGCGCAACGACTCGAACATCGCTTCGAATGAATCGGCGCAGAACAGAACGGGTTGGTAGCGGGTCGGGTCGTATTTCTGATGCGATGCCGCCTCCAAGTCGAGCGGGCACAACTCGGCTTGTCGCATCGCTTCCAACTCCCCGGCGGAAGACAGCAATCCCGTCCCGAATGCCTTGACCTCTCTTCTTTCGCGCAACACGCCGAATTCAATCGTGAACCAGAAAACCCGCGACAGCCTCTCCAAAGCTTCGGGCGTCGCCGTGCGTTTAACCGCTTCGCCTACCAAGCGGTTGAGTTCGGCGAAATGATCGCTGGCTAATGTCACCGCGTGTCCCAGCACTTCGTGAACCACGTCAGGTTCGGGCGTGTAGAAGGGCGTGGAGTGATGACGTATGTACTGCGTCGAGAGGAACACACCATCGGCTAAAGACTCCAAAAAGACGCGCGGCTCGACCAGCCCCGCCACAGGCTCCAGACGGAAGCCGCTGATGGACTGAACCTTTTCCGATAGTTCACGCAACTGCGGAATGCGATCCTGCGGCAAGTCGAGCTTCCTTATGCAATCCTGATACTCGGCGCAGGCGTGCCGCTCGTGCGCCGGATGAAGCGCCTCTCGAATGAGTTTCCAGACCTGATGTTCTTCGGGCGTGTAAGGCGCGTCAGGGATCGGCGTGCCCGGTTGATAGTCCAGAGCGAGCCGGGCAATTTGGTTGCGGCGCGCGCGATACTCCGCATCACGAAAGCCCGGATGATCCGGGTCGAGTTGAACAATTGCGTTCCGGTCTGCCGCCGGATCGAGCGTCTCGGCGGCGACCATCCGTGTGTCAACATGGTCAAGTAAAAGAGATTGCTTCGCTTGCGCTTTCATGTTTCTTATCTCCCTAGTGGTTTAATGGCAAACAAAAAACCGACCACTGATCCTTCCCGCGTCGGAAAGGTCAGTGGTCGGTTCTTAAGGCGTCTTAATCTTTACGTGCTAGATGTTCAGCATATTCAGACAGCCCTCTACCGCCCCGTCCCTCCGCGCGGAGAGCGAGCTGTAATACCAGTAGTAGCGGTAAATGCTGTTCGATTGCTTGATCATCTGCTTAACGTGAGCGTGCCGTTCACGACGCTCGCCCATCAACCTAATTGCTGCTTCATCACTTTGTCAAGCCCGGTGCTGCCGTTTGGAAACTCTCATAACAACGCGCGGGTCGAAACCCACCACGCGCCGCGCGTCCGCGAGCTTATTCTTCAAGCGGTTGCTGGGAGAAGTGCGCGCGTAAAGTCTCCTGTCTTGCGAACGATGTCCGGCGCGTCAATCAATTTTTCCATCTCCGGCACAATTGCCGAACCGACCACGGCGGCATCCGCATAACGCCAAACCTCCGCCACTTGTTTCGCGTTCGAGACGCCGAAGCCGACCGCCACCGGCAGATCGGAAACCGCGCGGACACGCGCGACGAGTCTTTCAGCCTCCGCGCTCAAATCCGCCCGCGCCCCCGTCACACCGGTGCGATCTCGAATGTCTTTACAGATTCTTGATGAGCTTCAGCCACACGAGTCTTTGCCGCGAGTGTGATCTCATCAAGCTCGTCGAGTCCATGAACGACCCACGCGCGCTCCGTTCCGAGCGCGGCGAGAGAGCGCGCCAGCGACTCGACTAAGGTTTCCTTCCAGATGCCGATGATTTGTCGCGGCGCGCCCGCCGGATTGGTCAACGGGCCGAGCAAGTTAAAGACGGTGTGAACGCCCAACTGGCGGCGGACAGTCGCCACGCGCGCCGTCGCGCCGTGATAAAGCGGTGCGAACATGAAGCAGATACCGATTTCGTTAAGACATCTTTCGGAAGCTTCCGGCGGGGCGGAGACGTTGGACGCCGAGCGCCGTCAGCACGTCGGCGCTACCAGAGCGACTGGTGACAGCGCGGTTGTCATGCTTGGCTACGGGCAACCCGGCTCCGGCGATGATGAAGGCGGCGGCGGTCGAGACGTTAAAAATCTTGGCGGGGCTTGAACCCGTGCCCGCAGTGTCTATGAAGCGGCGGTGCCTTGTCCTGATTCGTGTCGCGCGCGCGCGCATGGCTTCGGCCAGACCGGCGAGTTCTTCCGCCGTCTCCCCCTTGAGAGCGAGCGCGACCAACGCCGCCGCAATCTGCGCGTCCGTCGCCTCGCCATCGAGGAGCGCATCGAGCAGCCGCGACGCTTCCGCCCGCGTGAGGTCTTCGCCCCGCATCAAGAGTGGAAGAAACGAACGCAGAGGCGCGTTTGGCTGACTGTCCTCAGGTTGCCGCGATAAAGATTCCGATGCCGGTTCGAGTGTTTGCAATTTCGTTTCGCCGCTCATGACTGCCGAATACCTCGAAGAAGGATCGCGCTCAGCGGATGTCAACAATTATCGAAGTTACTTTTCACCGAAGAAGACTCCGCCGATTGCAAAGCGTCGCCGAGTGTAAAGCACTCTTCATATATGGCGCGGCCGACGATGACGCTATCAACGCCGCAGGCGCTTCCGGCTTTGCCCAACCGCTCAATATCCTTTAATGAGGAGACGCCACCAGAAGCCGTTACTTTTAAGCCGGAAGCGTGGGCGACGGTGCACGTCTGCTCGACGTTGACTCCATTCAACATGCCGTCACGTGCGATGTCCGTGTAGATGATGCGCTCCACATTAACAAGAGCTACGCGGCGCGCCAGTTCGATTGCCGATAAATTCTCGCCCCTTTCCCAACCGTGAGTTTTAACCGAACCGTCACGCGCATCAATGCCGACCGCGATGCGGCTGCCGAAACGTCTCACCAGATTTCCGAGAGCCTCAGGCGATTCGACCGCCAGCGTGCCGACCACAACTCTCGATGCGCCCGCTTCGATCAATCGTTCGACGGCGCGGGCGCTCCTCAAGCCCCCGCCGACCTGCAGGGGAATTCCGACAGCCCGTATTATTTGCAGAATCACTTTTCGATTGAGCGAGTCGCCCTCGTCAAAGGCTCCGTCCAAATTCACCACGTGCAGCATCGCCGCGCCTTGCGACTCAAACGAGCGGGCGACTTCCACAGGATCATCCCCGTAGATTTTTGCGTCCGTGCGTTGTCCTTGCGTGAGACGCACGCACCGCCCCTGCCGCAGATCAATGGCGGGAATAATCAACATCGCTAATCTGAAGCCTCACGGAGCGTCTCCATCACGCTTTCAAACAGCGCGCCGTTGGTGGAGATGGCATTGCCGCCGCGAATCGAACGTTTACCGCTCCAGTCGGTGAAAGTCCCGCCCGCCTCTTCGATAACGGGGAGCAGCGCGGCGCAGTCCCAAACGTTCATGACCGGATCGAGCATCACATCGGCGCGCCCCGTGGCAACGAGGACGTGCCCGTAGCAGTCGCCCCATGTTCGCCGCGCGGCAGTTCGGGCTTGCAGCCTCTCAGCCGCCGTGCCGAAACCGTATTGCGCGCACGCCCCAAAGTCGGTTGAAAGCAGCAGAGCTTCGTCGAGCGAACGTGTCGAGGACACTCGCGCCACTTCTCCGTTCCAGAAACAGCCCATCCCGCGCGCCGCGTAAACCATTTCATTTAACGCCGGTAGATTCACCACGCCCAAAATCATCTCCTCTTCGATCTCCAGCCCGATGAGCACGCCGAAAAGCGGCACGCCGCGCACGAACGAATAAGTGCCGTCAACTGGATCGATGATCCAGCGCCGGTTTGATGAGCCTGCGCGTTCACCACCTTCTTCGCCGAGAACCAAATCGTCAGGAAACGACCGCTCGATTGAATGGCGCAAATAATTTTCGGCTTCGCGGTCGGCAACCGTGACAGGCGAGCCGTCCCCCTTGCGTTCGGTGACGAACGATCCCTTGTAGTAACTTAGGGTAATCTCGCCCGCCTCGCGCGCGAGGCGCACGGCGAACTCCAACAACTCCTTCGACTCGTGAGAAGCCGCTTTCATTTCCCGCTTCGTTCTCCCTTGCGGCGCATCAATTCGCTTCCGACCGTGTCGAGACTGACGCCGCGCTCCACCAGCATCACGACGAGATGATAGAGAAGATCGGCCGTCTCCGCGACAAGCGCACCGTTGTCCCCGTTCTTGGCGGCGATAACCGTCTCGGTTGATTCTTCGCCGACCTTCTTCAGAATCTTGTCCAAGCCTTGATCGAAGAGATAAGCGGTATAAGACCCCGCCGGTCTCTCGCGCCGTCTCGACTCGATGGCGGAGTGCAGTTCCTGAAGCGCCCGCCCCAGATTAAACTGCGCTTCCACATCTCCGTTCTTATAGTCTGCGCCTTCAAGCTCGTTGTGGAAACATGAAAACTCGTTGGTGTGACAGGCCGGCCCCGCAGGCTCGACTAATACCACGAGCGCGTCGCCGTCACAGTCAACTCTCACGCAAACGACGCGCTGCTTATGACCCGAAATCGCGCCTTTATGCCACAGTTGCGCGCGCGATCTCGACCAGAACCACGTCTTGGCGGTCGAAAGAGTGCGCCTGAGACTCTCCTCGTTCATGTAGGCGAGCGTGAGCACCTTCCGGGTGCTTGCATCCTGCACGACGACGGGCACAAGGCCGCGCTCGTCAAACTTAATGTCTTCGACACACACCTTCATCTCACGATTACTCCACCCGCGCGCAAGTAATCTTTCACTTCAGCGATTTTGTACTCTCCGAAGTGAAAGAGCGAAGCGGCGAGCACAGCGCTCGCCCCGCCTTTCGTTAAGGCATCGTAAAAATGTTCGAGTCGTCCTGCGCCGCCCGAAGCGATAGCGGGAATCCGCACGGAGCAGCTTACGGCGCGCGTCAATTCCACATCGTAGCCATCCCGTGTGCCGTCCGCGTCCATGCTCGTCAGCAGTATCTCACCCGCGCCGAGCTGTTCGGCGCGCGCCGCCCACTCGACCGCATCCCATCCCGTCTTTTTTCGCCCGCCGTGAGTGAACACCTCCCAGCCTGCGCTCGAATCGTTCGCGTTTCTCCGGCGCGCATCAACGGCGATGACCATGCACTGGCTGCCGAACGTCTCCGCGCCTTCGCTGATTAGCTCCGGGCGGTTGACAGCCGCCGTGTTGAGCGAGACTTTGTCCGCGCCCGCGCGCAACACCGCGCGGATGTCATCAATCGAATTGAGTCCGCCGCCGACCGTCAAAGGAATAAAGACCTCATCTGCCACACGGCGCACAAGATCGACGACGATGGCGCGCTTATCCGACGAAGCCGTGATGTCGAGAAAGGTCAACTCGTCCGCGCCCTCTGCGTCGTAACGCCGCGCCTGTTCGACGGGGTCGCCCGCGTCAACGAGCGACAAGAAGCGAATGCCTTTGACGACGCGTCCATGATCCACGTCGAGACAGGGAATGATTCTCTTAGCGAGCATCAGTAAAATATCTAAACAGCGCAATCGCTTTCGGCGAAATTCCTGAGCAGTTGTAATCCATCTGCCTGACTCTTCTCCGGGTGAAACTGAACGCCACAGACATTGCCCCGCGCCACAACGGAAGCGTAACTTGCGCCGTAATCCGTTAAGCCGAGCACGTCTCTTTGGTCTTCCGCCGCGCAATAATATGAATGAACGAAATAGAAGAAAGCCCCGTTTTCTACTTCCCTCAGTAGCGGATGCGAGCGGTCGCGCGCGCTGATCTGATTCCAGCCCACGTGCGGCACAGGTAGATGCTTCCCGAAGCGGCGGACACGCCCGCGCAGCAATCCAAGTCCGGGAGTCTCGCCGAACTCTTCGGATTCGTCAAAGAGCATCTGCATCCCAACACAGATTCCAAGCAACGGCGTTTCATTCGCCACGCGCTCGCGCAAAAGCTCGTCAAAGCCGCGCGCGCGAAGCTCTTTCATGCACGCTCCGAACGCGCCGACGCCCGGCAGCACCAAGCGCTCCGCCGCGCCTAGCGTCCGCTCGTCGTGGCTGATGATTGCCTTTGTCCCCACAGCCGCGAAAGCCTTTTCAACGGAGCGTAGGTTTCCAACGCCGTAATCAATGATCGCCACGCGTGTCATAAAACTTCTAAAGCGCCCCCTTCGTGCTCAAGATGCCCTCGATGCGCGGATCGAGCGTGACGGCTTCGCGCAGCGCGCGCGCCGTCGCTTTGAAAGCGGCTTCGAGAATATGGTGCGTGTTGCGCCCGCGTAAAAGATCAATGTGAAGATTCATGCGCGCCGCCTCAGCGAACGAGCGCCAGAAGTGTTCGGCCATTTCGACTGGGAAATTGCCGACGCTCGAACGATCCGTTTCCACTTCATAGACGAGATAGAAGCGCCCAGAAAGATCGATCACGACGCGGCACAGCGCTTCATCCATCGGCACGAGCGCCGAGCCGTAACGCGCTATCCCTTCCTTGTCGCCGATGGCTTGTGCCACCGCCTGACCCAGCGTGATCGCGGTGTCTTCCACCGAATGATGATCGTCTATGTGCAGATCGCCGCGACACTCCACTTCGAGATCGAAGAGACCGTGCTTGGCAAACAGTTCGAGCATGTGATCCAGAAACGGAATGCCCGTGTTGATGCGCGCCTGCCCGCCGCCGTCAAGCCGCAGCGCAACGCGCACGTCCGTCTCTTTCGTTTGCCGTCGAATCTCTGCGCCACGAGTTTGTAGTTCCGTGCTCATCTTCTGTTTAGTCCTTTATCAAAGGGAGGCTCTCGGCGCGGCGCAAACTTCGCGCAGGGCGGAAAGCAGCAGATTGTTCTCCGCAGGCGTCCCGACGCTCACGCGAAAGCAATCGCTGAGCATCGGATACCCGCTCACGTCGCGGATCAGTAGTCCGCGCTGTAACAGCTCCGAAAAAATACGTCGCGGCTCAATCAATGAGCGCGCAACTAAAAAGTTCGCCCGCGAAGCGACTGGCGCAAGTCCCTTGACGCGCGTCATCCCCGCGAACAGTCTTTCGCGCTCAACAACGATTCGCCGCACGAGCGGTTGCAACCTGGTTTCGTACATCTCGATGGCGACTTCAGCGGCCGTCTGTGAGAAAACGTTGAGGTTATATGGCAACACGGCTTTCGAGATTTCGCGTACCAACGCGGGCGCAGCCAGAAGGTATCCGATGCGCAAGGCAGCCATCGCCATCGCTTTCGAGAAAGTCCGCAAGACGACGAGGTTCGCGTGCTGCTCAAGCAACGGCGCGATGGTCTGTCCCGCAAACTCAAAATACGCTTCGTCAACAACGACTAGTCCGCGCGATTGTTCAAGCAGAGAGGCGAGGTCACGCAACTCTATAACACACCCGGTCGGGTTATTGGGCGAACAGATGATCGTAACATCCGGCTCGTCGGTTTCGATGGTCGCGCGCAACGCCTGAACGTCAAAAGTCAGCTCCGGTTTAAGCGGCACGCTCATTACATCGCCGCCAAGCACCGTAGCGATCTGCCGGTAGAGAGCGAAAGTCGGCTCAGAGATCAGCACACGTTTGCCTTCGCCGACCGTGACCATCAACAGAGCTTGGATCAATTCGTTCGAGCCGTTGCCGGCGATGATGCCGTCCGGCGTCCACCCGGTGAAGCGAGCGAGCTTTTCGTGAAGATTGACTGGCACAAAATCCGGGTAACGCGACCAAGCGCGAGTGCGTAAACGTCTGAGAGTCTCACGCTTGATCGCTTCCGGCGCATCCCAGGGATTTTCGTTCTGGTTGATTTTTATCCGCGCGCGTTCCGGCGAGAGAGAGTAGGCGCGAAGCTCACGCACACGCTGCTTGATGGTTTTTGTTAATTCACGCATCGCGTTTCTCTCCTTCTAGACGAATGAGCGCAGAGAGCGCGTGCGCGTCCAAGCCTTCGGCTTGCGCGAGCGTTGCGATAATGTGGGCGGTGCGTTTGAGTTCATCCGGCGAGTACCTGAGCACGCTCGTTCGCTTAACGAAATCATAGACGCCGAGCGCGGAAGAGAATCGCGCCGCGCCGCTCGTCGGCAGAACGTGGTTCGGCCCGGCCAAGTAGTCGCCGACGGCTTCCGGCGTGTGCGCGCCGAAGAAGATCGCTCCCGCGTGGCGCACGTTGCGGGCGATAGCCTCTTCATCGCGCGCGATGATCTCCAAATGCTCTGGCGCTAATTCATTGATTAACTCGCAAGCTTCCTCCATGTCCGCGACCACGATGATCGCGCCATACTGCGCGAGCGAGCGTTCAATCACAAAGCGGCGTGATAGCTCTCGCGCCTGCCGCGTCACTTCCGCCCCGACAGCATTGGCGAGCGGTTCGCTCGTCGTCACCAGCACGGCTGATGCGTCCTCATCATGTTCGGCCTGCGCGAGCAAGTCTGCGGCGATGAAATCAGCTCGTGCGCTGTCATCTGCGATGATGACGATCTCGCTCGGCCCGGCGATTGAATCAATGCCGACCGCGCCGAACACAAGTTTCTTGGCCGCCGCCACATACTTATTGCCGGGCCCCGTAATCTTATCCACGCGCGGCACGCTCTCTGTGCCGTATGCGAGCGCGGCTACAGCCTGTGCGCCACCGACGGAGTAGATTTCCGTTACGCCAAGCTCGACAAGCGCCGCCGCAACGGCCGGGTTGTCTTTGAGTGTGCGCGGCGGCGTCGCAACAATGATGCGTTCGACGCCTGCCACTTGAGCCGGAACGACGTTCATCACAACCGAGGACGGATAGCTGGCTGAACCGCCCGGAACGTAGAGTCCGGCGCGTTCGATGGGCATGATACGCTGCCCCAAACGGACTCCGCGCGAAGGTTCGATCTCCCAAGACTCCTGACGTTCCTGTTCATGGAAGTGGCGAACGCGCTTGATCGCTTCGCGCAACGCTTCAAGCACAATTCGATCAATTTGTTCGGCGGATGCGCGAAGGCTTTCCTCATCAACTCGAATGCCATCGCGTCGGAGCGTAAAGCCGTCGAAACGCAACGTGTGTTCAATGAGCGCCGCGTCACCGCGTCGGCGCACGTCGTCGAGAATCGCCGCTACCGTACTCATCAACTCTTTGTCCAATGCAACGTTGCGCCCGTCGGCGATGCGTCGGAGCTTGCTTAGGCGTCGTTCTGTTGCTGTGACAGAGATGATTTCAATCATGCAAATGTCTCTTGTCTGACGCCTTCGCCTAAGGCGCGGATTAAGTCGGCGACTGTCTTGGCCTTGAGTTGGTAGCTCGCGCGGTTGACGACTAGCCGGGCAGTGGATTCGCAGATCACTTCAACGATACTGAGATTGTTCTCGGCGAGCGTCCGCCCTGTTTCCACCACATCCACGATGCAATCGCTCAGCCCCAGCACTGGCGCTAGTTCCACCGAGCCTGAAAGCTCGATGATCTCGATTGGGAGTCCGCGCGCGCCGAAGTGCTCCGCCGCGATGCGCGGATATTTCGTCGCGACTCGCAGCATCCCGAAATTGTTCATCACCGTTTCGGGATGAGGAGAAGCGACCACGATGCGGCAGCGACCGATCTTGAGATCAAGCGGTTGTAAAAGATCGGCGGCGGATTCAAGCAGAACGTCGCGCCCGACCACGCCGCAATCGGCGATGCCGTGCTCGACATATACGGGCACGTCTGCCGGTTTGACGAAGATGAATCGGAAGCGTCCGGTTTCGTCCGCTATGGCGAGACGCCGCGAGGCGAGCGCCGCCCCATTCACGCGCACCCCGGCGCACGCAAGCCGCGCGAGAGCCGCGTCCTGCAATCTTCCTTTGGGGAGGGCGATGATCAGTTCCGGCATTGCACCGCCTCGCCGGATTTAATGAGCACGCGCTCACGCTTCGCACGCATGGCCGTAGCCTCGAAAAAGAGCGTCGCCGGGTCATCGTTACTGAGGGGCGCGACTGTTCCATCTTGCTCGCGCATCGCTACGGAAGTGTTACTGCGCGCCAGCACGTCGGTGAGCGCGTCGAGATCAAAGACAAAACCAATCGCCGGTTCGGGGCGTCCGAAATTGGACGTGAGCTTATCGTAACGCCCGCCCCCCCCAACGCGCGTGCCCGCCCCGCTCAGGTAGATTTTGAATGTCAGACCGGTGTAGTAATCGAGTCCTGACACATCACCAAAATCGATCTCGAAATAATCTGTGAGGTCAAGCGATTCGATGACGCGCCACAGTTCTTCGAGACGATTGAGGGCGGCGACCGAGCGCGGATTCGTGATCAAACGGCGCGCCTCTGCGAGCGTCTCCTGTTTGCCGGAGAGTTGAATCAGCCGCGCGAAGCCTGCGCGCTCGTCCGTTGATGCGTGAGGCGCGAGGAAGTTTTGGAGTTCTGCCGCGTCACGACTATCTACGAGCCGCCGCATCCGTTCGCGCGCGGAGTCATCGAGCGCAAGCCGTTCGGCGACGCCGTTAAAAATCTCAACGTCGTTGAGCGTGATGCAGTAATCGTGCTGCGCAAGCTCAAGCCTTTGGAGCACCTCAACCGCAATGGCGACCACCTCCATGTCCGCTTCTATGCCGTCCGCGCCGATCAACTCACAGCCGATGTGCGTGCTCTCCCTCCTCCATTCGGCGTGCGATTGCCCCTTTTGTCGGAAGACGGGCGCGGCATAACAAAGACGCAAAGGGCGTTCGCGCCCGGCAAAAAGCGTCGCTGCGGCGCGCGCCACCGAAGAGGTCACATCAGGTCGCAGGGCGAGCAGACGCCCGTCCGTGTCCGTAAACTTGAAAGCGAGTTCCGCCTGCTGGCGTCCCATGCCGTGCTCGAAGAGAGCGTAGTAGTCAACGGAAGGAGTCGTTATCTCCTCATAAGACCAACCGTCGAAGACCGACATCGCCGTGTCTTCAACCTCGCGCCGTAAGCGCGCCTCCGTCCCGCAGTAGTACCTCATGCCACGGGGAATGTTAGAAAGCGGTTCGGACATAAGATCGGAATTCCTTCTTCCTCCGACTGCGATAAAGGTTCACAGAGAGTCCGGGCAAAAAAGAACCCGCCGCCGTCATCTTGATGAGTCGGCAGCGGGTTCGTAAAATTTCCTAATTATGAACTTCTTGTTACGCTCTCTCTTGGCGCTCCTCACCGAAGGTCACAATCACGAACGCGCTGCCTCGATGCCAATAATGGATGGCATGATGATGTGCGCCGCTGTTGTGATGAGTGCTGTTGAAGCCCATTAAGTTATTTTTCGTTACCTATGTCGAATGTTTTATACACGAGCGCTCCCGCCGCTGTCAAACGAATGTGTAAGAACGTTCAAGGAAATATTTGAAGACGTACAGGAGGACTTGATGGAAGAAACAAATTGCTCGTGTGAATCTTTGGAGCGGCTGGAGGGCGCGAGCGTTCCGGCGTACACGAAAGCGTTTCTTGAAAATGTTGACGCGAGCGATCCGGCGCAGAAGAATCTTTATCGGTGTCGCGTGTGCGGGCGCATATGGGAAAAACCAAAAGGCGTGACCGCGCGCCCGAAGCTCGTCCGTATTGGCTAGCGTGAAAGAAGCAAGGTGCTAGGATCGCCCGCGCGGTTATTCGGTCGTGGGCTGGACTATTACATTTCACCATCGCGCTTGTCATCTTTGCGCGCCGCCCGGCAGGACTGCTCCGCCGGTAATCGAGACGCTTTGCCACGCTCCCGATTGAATAAAGCTCGCCCAGAAGAAAGGGTGCGAGGTTTCCGTCCGCCGGAGCATCGCTAGTTGCACTTGCCGCAACCCTTCGGTGCGCCCTGCGCCTGACAGCAACTTTCTGTAATAATCGCTCATCAATTCGCGTGTCGCTTCGTCGCTCACCTGCCAAAGAGTCATCAACGCGCTTTCGGCTCCCGCCAAAACGAGCGCGCGACGCAAGCCATACACGCCTTCGCCGACCGCCGTCTCGCCAACTCCGGTTTCGCACGCCGAAAGCACCACAAGCTTTGTGCCGCGCAGATCGAGTCCGGCGGCTTCGAGCGCCGTCAGAATGCCGTCTTCGCCCGCACCGCCCTGTCGCCCGTTTGCACCCGCCAAAGCCAAGCCGGAGCGCAAAAGTGGATTTTCATTTGTCGCGGTGCGCTCGCCGCCCGCGTTGAGCGTAGTTGTAAAGCCGCGCGAGCGCGGGTCGGCGTTCGCTTGAGGTTGTTGCTTGGGAAGGAAGAAGCCGTGGGTGGCGATGTGGACGATGGCAGGCGAGCGAACGGCTTTCAACCGCGATTCGGTCGCTTGGGATCCGCTGAGAATTTGCGCGTTCGGCAAAAGGTGCGCGAGCGCGCGGGCTTCTTCCGCAGTTCCGGGCAGCGGGCTGAACCACACCGCCGACAAATCGGCCGAACGGAGGTTCTGCGTTGCGCCCCGCGCGCTGCCCGCTGCGCTCGTTTGATTGCTCACTGTGTCGTCGCTCTCGTCAAACGCGGGTGCGGCAAACACGATTGGTTGATTTTTGTTTGGACGATTGACCCCGATGCGGAGCAGGTCGCGCCCGGAAGTTAAATAAGTGAACGTATAACGCTCGATGAGAAAACGATTCGTTTCGTCAACGAGCGCCGCGAAAGGCACGAGGTTGAGCGACCCGTCGGGAGAAATGAAAACTTTGTTCGTCTCGCCGAGCAGACGGCGTACCGGGCGCATGATCCGCTCGTCGAGCCTGCGCGCAGCCTCGCGCACACCGGCGTCCTGCGGATCGGCGAGCAGCGTGCGAAATGCTCGGACAAGAGAATCAATCTCGCTCGCTTCGCCGAGTTCCGCCCACCGCGCCCCTCCCGTCCGGTGCAGCACGTAGGCAGCGTAGCGCGGAGCGCCGAAGCGTTCGGCAGACGTTTTCGCTTTCGTGTTGTACGGGCGGTAAGAGACGATCTCGACGAGCGCCGTTCCTCCGGGCATTGCGGCTTGCACGCGCTCTGGCGTGACCGCTTGCGTCTGCTCGCTGAGTTGCTGACGGAGTTCGGAGCTGTGCTGACCGGCTTCGGCTTCAATTCGTTCGAGTTCAACGGCGAGTTGTGCGGTTTGCGTTTGAAGTTGCACAAGCGGCGCGCCGCTTCCCGGTTCGGCGAGCACGAGTTTTGCCAAGCGGGCGCGTGCCGAAGTTAGCTTGTCGAGCAGAACCAAATCCTGCGAGTTGGCGCGGCGGCGCAGCAACTCGTTTTGATCAACCATCGCATCGAGCACGCGCCCCTTTCGGCGCAACAGGGTTGTGAGCGCGAGCCTCGCGGCTGCCTTGTCGTTGGGAGCCGCGCGGAGGTGGAGCGAGATCGCGTAATCGGTTTCGCGGGCGAGCGTCAGCATGTAGCTGAACTTCTGATCTTCGGTGCCCGTCGTGAGGACAAGTCGGATACTGCGTTCCCTGATCTCGGCGGCACGGCTCGCCAACCGCACGGCTTCGAGGGTTTGACTCGTTGCCTCCTTGAGCGTCGCAAGATTGTTGAGCGTGTTGGCGACGAGCGGGTGATTCGCGCCGAGCGTCTTTTCAAACAAGTCGAGCGCGCGCCGGTAGAGAGGTTCGGCACGGAAGTAATCGCCCTTCGCGTCGTAGATGCCCGCCATGTTATGTAGCGCCATGACCGTATCGGGGTGTTCCACTCCGAGAGCTTTTTCGCGCACCGTGAGCGTGCGCTGGAGGAGCGGTTCGGCGCGGGCGAAATCGCCCAATTCCCAGAACATGACACCAAGATTGTTGACGGGCGCGATTGTCTCCGGGCGGTGCGCGCCGAGCGTCGCTTCGTAAATCATGATCGAGCGGCGGAAGAAGGATTCGGCTTTTTCGTAATCTTTGCGGTACTGGTAAATCAGCGCGAGGTTATTGAGCAGCGGCGCGACATCTTTGTGCGCCGCCCCGACGGTTTTTTCGCGGATCGCCAACGCGAGCAGGAAAAGCGGTTCGGCGTGGACGTAATCTCCTTTCTCGGAAAGGAGATTGGCGAGGTTGTTGAGCGACTCGGCCGTGTCGGGGTGTTCCGCGCCGAGCGCCCGCTCGCGTATCTCTAAAGCGCGCCGGACAAGCGGCTCGGCGCGCGTATACTCGCCCATGACGCGGAGCATTGCGGAATAATTATCGAGAAGCTGCGCCAGCAGTCGCTCTTCTTCCGGTATCTTTGTATAAAGGTCTATGGCGCGCTTGTAAGCCGCTTCCGCCCGCGCGTAATCGCCGTTCGCGCTGTACATCGTGGCGAGGTTGTTAAGGACAACGGCGAGGCTCATATCGTTCGCGGCGTCTGATTTCTTCTCGCGGATGCGGATGGCGCGCAGGTAGAGCGGTTCGGCTCGCTTGTAATCAAGTTGTTTGTGGTAGAGCTGCGCCAGAAAGTTGAGCGTGAAGGAGATGGACAAATCGTCCGCGCCGAGCGTTCGCTCCTCAATCGCCAGCTTCCGCAGATAGAAGGCTTCGGCGCGAACGTAATCGCCCTTCTTGGCGTAGAGTGAAGCGAGTCCGCCCAACGGTTGAACGAGTGTTTTTTCATCAACTCCGCGAACCTGCTCGCGGATCGCTTTTTCCGTGATCGCCAAGGAGCGTTCGTATAACCGCAGCGCCTGACCGGTGTCATTCTTCCTGTCGAGCAGACCGGCGAGTTCGTTGAGCATCATCGCCGTCCAAAAATCTTCCGCGCCGAGCGACGTTTCCGCGATCTTCAAGGCGCGCTCAATCAACGGCTGCGCGGCGTCAACGTCGCCGGACGATTGGAGGGCGTGAGACCGCTCGACGAGGCTGATTATCTCTTCCATCGCGCTGTTTCTCGCGCGCAGAGAATCCAGACTTTCTTGAGCATAAGCGTTCCACGAAGCCCAAGACAGCAGCAAGAGCACCGCGAGCGATTGCGCGGCGATTCGCCGTGCGCCCCCTTTTTCGCTCATCGTAATCAATCCTTCATGTCGAGCTTCGCTAATGGTTTAAGCTTATCACACCGCGAAGCGATTGCCTCGCGCACCGGAATAAATGCTGAAGTGAGGCTCGCAACTCCTGCCAAAGCGTCGTGAGTGTTTAAGCACGTCGTTTTGGTGTCGGAAACTAACATACGGCGGAGACGTGGTTCGGCGGCTGTATTTGCCTTCAATGTTAGTTGACATTCGTTTCGTGTGGAATGGATGCGACGCGCGCCGCAACAGGTGAATCAACGTCCGCAAAGGCGGATGAACGACGAGAATGGTGTGATGCCCCCGTGTTAATGCACAGCGGCCGTGCGGCAAGTTTGTCCCCACACGGCTCGACAAAGAGTTTGCGAGCGAAGTATAAGATTGCGTGTAGTGAAACTCGCCACATGGAATGTCAATTCAGTTGTCGCGCGGCTGCCGCTCGTTTTGCGGTGGCTCGCCGAGACGCAACCCGACGTGCTTTGTTTGCAGGAAACGAAATGCACGGACGAGCGTTTCCCGAAAGAGGCTTTCGCCGAGTTGGGGTACGAGGCGGAAGTCTTCGGGCAACCAACTTACAACGGCGTCGCCATTCTTTCTCGCCTGCCCTTAACGAACGTATACAAAAATTTGCCGGATGATGACGGGGGCGCGCAACGCCGTCTGCTCGCGGCGACGATTGATGGTTGCGCGGTCGTCAACGTCTATGTACCGAACGGTCAATCGGTCGGAACGGATAAATACCGCTTCAAACTCGAATGGCTGAAACGCCTGCGTGCGTTTTTCGATGAACGCTTGGATAGAGATGCGCCCCTCGTGTTGTGCGGCGATTTCAACGTCGCGCCGGAAGACCGGGACGTACACGACCCGGAATTGTGGCGCGGGCGCATACTATGTAGCGCGCCGGAGCGACGCGCTCTTAGTGAAGTCAAAGCGTGGGGTTTAACGGACGCTTTTCGTTTGCACAACCGGGAAGAGGATCAGTTTTCGTGGTGGGATTACCGCGCCGGAGCGTTTCGACGAAACGCCGGACTGCGCATTGATCATTTGTGGGTCACGGAGCCGGTCGCGGAGAGTTGCCGGGCAGCGTGGATTGATTCGGAACCGCGCGCGTGGGAGCGACCTTCGGATCACACCCCCGTCGTCGCCGAGTTTGATTTGTGATTTGATTCATAGCTTCGATTTCAAATTTGAAATTGTAGATTTAAGGAAGTAACAAACAATGGACGAACAAAATAAAAACGCTTTGATGTTGGCGGCGGCGGGCGCGGGCGCGTTGATCGCGGCGCGGACGGTGGTGAATCGCTGGCGCGAATTTGATTTTCGCGGCAAGACAGTTTTGATCACGGGCGGCTCGCGGGGCTTGGGTCTCCTGCTCGCGCGGCAACTCGTTCGTGAAGGAGCGCGTGTGTGCATCTGCGCGCGCGACCGGGATGAACTCGAACGCGCC
>JACCYN010000346.1 GCA_013696465.1 Pyrinomonadaceae bacterium | reverse complement strand
CCGCGTTTTACTGAAACATTGGGCGGGTCTTCAAACGGCGATGACGGTTTCATCAGACGGAACTTCGGCGCCGCCGATGCATTTCCGGGTATCGGCTCACCGTTCGGCAGTATCCTGCCGGGCATTGTGCTCTCAACCAGAGCGGTCACCGCGTTCGGTAGGACGGGCACGGGTCCTGACATAGCCACCTCGGAGCCGGTTTACCTGCCCGATGCGCCATTTATCAACCGCGAATACGGTGAATCGAGCTTCAGCACCTTTACGGTCGGCGCGAAGTTTCGTCTCACTGGCCCAAATAACCCGTTGGGCATAGTGCTGATGCCGTTCTACCGCTTCTACCTTGACAAGGGTGATGATTTCAGCGGCTTCAACCAGTTGCAGCGCGGCGCAAGTCCGGGCGGCAACATCGGCGACTTCGGCGGCGTGTTTGCAATTGACGGGCGCTTGAGCCGCTCCGTGAACATCTCGGCCAACGTCGGCTACATTCTCAACAGCAACCCGCGCAGCGATTTTGCCAGCACCACGGTAGGCGGATTCACGGCGGGCGGCGGCGACTTGACGTTGCTTGATCGCCCCGATGAGTTGATGACGGCGGTCGGCTTCGATTTCCCGATCAACAGATTCTTCCAGCCGATTGCCGAGTTGCGTAGTTTGCATTATGTCGGCGGTCGCACGCCGAATGCTTTTGAGAATCATCCGATTGATGGGCTCATCGGCATTCGCGTTTTCCCGCGTCGTTACCTCGGCTTCTCGGCGGCTTATCGTCGCCACTTAAATTCACAAAGCGACGACAGGTTTAGCGGTGGTTTGCCTTCCGGTTTCATTGAATCGGATGAAGCAAACGGCTTTATCGGTCAATTCTGGATCGGCCGTCGCAACGAGCGTGCGCCTGAGTTCCTGCCGAATCAAGCGCCGACCGTTACCTTGACGGCCGCACAGACGGAAGTGACGGTTTGCCCGCGCGATCCGTCCTTGGCGAACCCGCAGAACGGTCAAGTGCAGTTGACGGCGAACGCCACCGACCCGGACGGCGATACGCTGCTCTATACATACTCGACGACCGGCGGGCGCATCGTCGGCGAAGGTCCGAACGTCACGCTTGATTTGACGGGCGCGGCTCCCGGCTCTTACACCACAACCGTTGAAGTCAACGACGGCTGCGGCTGTATCTCGTTCTCGACAGCGACAATTAACGTCGTTGAATGCCCCGTGCCTGTTGTTGTTTGCCCAACTATCACGGTCAATTGCCCGGATACCGTTGAAGCGGGTCAACCGATCACCTACACAGCCAACGTGAGCGGCGGCGACACAGCAATAACGCCGACCTTCACTTGGACGGTTTCGGCTGGCACGATCAGTGACGGTCAAGGCACGAACACGATCACGGTTGATACGACCGGCGCGGGTGGGCAGTCCATCACTGCAACGGCAACTGTGAGCGGCTACGCGGCAGAGTGCCAAGCTACGGCGACCTGCACGACGCAAGTCACAGTAACTCGTGTGGCACGCAAGGTTGACGAGTACGGCAATATCGCCTTCAACGACGAGAAAGCGCGTCTCGACAACTTTGCAATTGAGTTGCAGAACGATCCGGGTTCGGCGGGCGTGGTCATCGCTTACGGCGGTCGCGTTGGTCGCTCCGGCGAAGCGCAAGCGCGCGCCGACCGTGCACGCGATTACCTCGTGAACACGCGCGGCGTTGATCCTTCGCGCATCACCACCGTTGACGGCGGATTCCGCGAAGACCTGACGGTTGAACTGTACATCGTGCCTACGGGCGCGACGGCACCAACCGCTTCGCCGACCGTTGATGCCAGCGAAGTGCGAACCACAACCGCACCGCGTCGCCGTTCACCGCGTCGGCGTCGTCGGTAAACAACCTGAAACCTTCGCGCCTATCCAAATAAAGCGCGAACCTAAACCGAAAGCGGGCGTTGTTTCTCCACAGAAGCAGCGCCCGCTTCCACTTTGTTTGATTTTCCCCTTCCGAAATATGATAAGGTGAAGTTGGGATTTACAACTGCGCTTACCCTTCGCCGCATCTTAGTTTTCCGTTCTCCTCTTCGCATAACACCTTAATTTTTGAAAACAGCAAATGCGGCGCGAACGAACGCCGCCCAACACAAATTTCCGAAACCCGATATGCAGAAACAAAGATTTATGACAAACAAAAACGTGCGACGCTTTTCGCTTTTAACTTTCGTCTTTACCCTCGTTGCCTCCGCATGGATGCCGACGAACTTAATCACCTTAGCTGCGACCGACGATGCGAGTTCAAAAGCGGCAGCGCAACGAGTCGGCAATTGGTTGATCACAGGCCCGCCCGGCGGCGACGTGCGCACCATTGACATTGATCCGCAAGACGCCCAGCACCTCCTTATCGGCACGCTCGACGGCCAGATTTATCGCTCGAAAGATGGCGGGGCGAGTTGGGCGCAACTGAAGAATTTCAGTCGTCCCGGTCTCTACATTGACAACATCATTATCGATCCGCGCGATTCGCAGACGGTTTACGCCGCCGCGCACCGCCACAAAGAACCCGGCGGCTTCTTCAAGTCAACCGACGGCGGCGAGACGTGGCGCGAATCTGCGCAACTCCGCGCCGAAGCTCTGCACGCCCTAACGCAAGCACCGCAGAATCCCGACATGCTGCTCGTCGGAACGAACAATGGCGTCTATCGCTCTTCGGACGCGGGCGAAACGTGGACGAAGCTTTCCGTCGTCGGTCTCACGAATACCAACGTCGAATCGCTCGCCATCGATCCGCGCAACGCCGACACGATCTACGCCGGAACGTGGTACAGACTTTACAAAACGACGAACGGCGGCGAGTCGTGGGTCTTGAAGCGCAACGGCATGATTGATGATTCCGACGTATTCGCCATTGACATTGACGAGCGCAATCCCGATCACATCATTGCGTCGGCCTGTAGCGGCATTTATGAAACAACGGACGCGGCCGAATCGTGGCGCAAGGTGCAGGGCATTCCTTCAACCTCGCGCCGCACGCGCGCGATCCTTCTGCACCCGACGCAAGCGGGCGTCACCTACGCCGGAACGAC
>JACCYN010000308.1 GCA_013696465.1 Pyrinomonadaceae bacterium | reverse complement strand
TGCGCGACGAGAAGGAAGCGGAGCGCGCGCAGGTGATGGACATCTTCTCGCGCTGCGTTTCGCCGGAAGTCGCCGACGCTTTGTGGCAACGGCGCGGTCACATCTCGATGGTCGGCGAGCGCCGCGTGGTAACGATCATCTTCACGGACATACGCGGCTTTACCACGCTTTCGGAATTGGCGCAGTCGGGCGAGGTCGTCACATGGCTTAATGATTATTTCGGGCGAATGTCGAAGATCGTCACCGCGCACGGCGGGCACATCAACAAGTTTATCGGCGACGGCTTGATGATCGTCTTTGGCGCGCCCGTTGATCGCGGCGACGCGGAAGAAGCCCGCGCGGCCGTCGCCTGCGGACTTGAAATGCTCGCCGAAGTCGAACGCATGAACTCAGAATGGCAAAGTCAACACAACAATCACCCGCTCGTTAAGATCGGCGTCGGCATTCACTCCGGCGAAGCGACGTGCGGCGTCGTCGGCGCGGAGCAGCGTCTTGAATACACGATCATCGGCGACACCGTGAACCTTTCAGCGCGCTTGGAGTCAACAACGAAAGAGAAAGGCGTCTCGCTGCTCATTAGCGACGCGACCGCTCGTTTGCTCGACGGAAAATACAAAACTAAACCTTTGGGTGAGGTGTTGGTGAAGGGCAAGACGGCAAAAACCACTGTCCTCACCGTCATCGAAGAAGATGAAGCCGCAATATCAACAATTCGTGTCGGCGCTTAGAGAACCTTGTCATCTTCATTTGAGTTCAAACGAATGTTTTATGTTTGCTGCGCTCAAGCTTATCGAAAATAATTCCAAAAGCAATTTCTCTTCCCTTTGCGCTAACGACCGCTCAACTTTACGGAATACACGCTATGAGAAATTTTTCCTCGTCACGACGAACGTCCACAATCTTCCTGTGCCTGCTGACGCTCTGCTTCAATTCTTTTTTCGTTCCCGCCGCTCTGCGTGCGCAGAATCAGCAGCCGGGCCCGCGGCGTCCGTTGCCGAAGCCGCCGAATGGTTCACGCGGCTTTGAGCAGTACAGGGGGCGCGATGCTTCGTCGAGATTGGTTGCGGTCGGCGCGACGCGCGGGCCGCTCAAGCCCGTTGCGCCGTATGAAGGATTGGCTTACGGCGCGCGCCCGCACTTTCGCTGGGCGCCCGCCGTCGGCGCAAACTCTTATCATTTCGTTTTGCGCGAAGGCACAACGGCAAACGCGCCCGTCGTGTATGAAACTGATGTCACAACTTCTTACTTAAATTATCCGGCGAGCGCGCCTGCGCTTGCGCCCGGCAAGCTCTATTCGTGGCGCGTCGAGATGGCAGGCGTGATGGAGCGCAAGCGCGGACAACCCGCGACCTTCTACGTCCTCACACCTGAAGACGCGAAGGAAATTAAGAACGCTCTCGAAGCGGCAAAGCTCGCACACCCGCAAGGGGCGGCCGACCGTCTGCGTCAGGCGCAAATCTTCGAGCAGTACGGCGTGTGGTACGACGCGCTTAAGATCGCCAGCGTACTCGTGCAGCAGAATTCTAACGACGCGACGGCGAAGAGTTATTACGACGCGCTCACCGCCAAACTCGGCTCTGAACAGGATGCGATCCGCAACTCGACGAAGACTGCGCCCAACCCGCCCGCTTCAACCGGCGCGCCGACTCCGACACGAACGCCCGCACCGAACGCTGCGCCCCCAAGCGCGTCGCCCGCGTCCGCGCCGAACGCAACTCCGCGACCGCCCGGCGGCGGCGCGCTTTCAGATTCCGTGTTGCGTTTATGGCACGAGGTTGACAAACATCTCGCTGAAGGAAACGAGGCGGCGGCGCGCGCGGCGCTTTCACATGACGTGAACGCTGCGCGTTGGCTTTACAAAGAACTGTTTTTCGACGCTCTCGACACGCGCCTCTACAACAATCCGCCGATCTCGCCGCGCGCGGAACAAGCGCGTCTGCTGATCGCGCAGAACGTCGAAGAAGCCAGAGCTTTGGAAGCGAAACTCACCTTGTGGTCGAAGGAGAAGAAACCGGACGCAGGATTTACCAGCGCGGACGAAGGCGCAGCGAAAGTCGTTTATCTGTATGTCGCCGCCAAGTTTAAGTTTGAGGAGAAGGATACGGACGCGAGCTTAACTTCGCCTACCTCGCTTCGGCTGATCTCTTAAACGTCGTCGCGGGCGGGAGCGATAATTCCGCCTCAACATCCGCCACGCGCTCGCTGCTTGCGCTCGGCAATCCCGACGGCTCGCTTCCCGCAAGCCGATGAGGAAGTCGCCGCCATCAACCGTATCTTCCAGCGTGCAGATATTTACACGGGCAAGGATGCGACCGTCGCGCGTGTCTCCGACACGCAGACGCGCACCGCGTTCGTCCACTTCGCCACGCACGGCATGAAACAGCCAAGACCCGAAAGAGAGTTACCTGCTGCTCGCCGGAAAACCCGACCGCTTGACGGTCAGAGACCTTGTCGAAGACGCTTACCGATTATCGTTCGCAGGCACACGACTCGTTACGCTCTCGGCGTGTGAAACGAACATCGGCGGTTTCGATTCGAGCGTGGTTTACAGCAGCCTCTCGCGCGCTTTCTCGAAAGCGGGCGCGCCGACCGTCGTCGCCTCGCTGTGGAGCGTTAACGACGCGGCGATGCGCGACACGATGACGATCTTTTATCGGGAGTTGGCGGCCGGAAAATTGAAGAGCGAAGCTTTACGGCAAGCGCAACTCTCGCTTGGGCGATTGGCAATGAGAGTATGAACGATGAACGCGGAGGGATGAGTAACAGTAAGTTATCCGTCTATGAATTTAGAATTCTACCGGAGCAAACTAGAAAAGGCTGGAGTGTCCTTCGCGTCTGGGCTAACTGCGCAGGAAGTCCAGCAAGCAGAACAATCATACGGGATCAGCTTTCCACCTGACCTGCTGGAGTTCTTGATGTTTGCCTCGCCTGTTTCAAGCGGCTGGACTGATTGGCGAAAGGTTGATGACCCGGAAATCTGGAGGATGCTCAACTGGCTTTACGAGGGCATCTGCTTCGATATCGAGCACGATGTCTTCTGGCCTCTAGCGTGGGGGTCAAAACCTTCCTCAATTACTGAGGTTTTTGCCATCGCTAGGCAGTGGGTAGATGAGGCTCCGAAACTAATACCAGTTTTTGGCCATCGGTATTTACCAAGTCGTCCTAATGCCGCAGGAAACCCGGTCTTTTCTGTTTATCAAACAGATATCATTTACTACGGCGCTGACCTGTGGAATTACTTGGAGAATGAGTTCTATTACTACTTCCAGACCCCTCAATATCACCTGAAGGAGCCGCTCCGCCGAATCGAGTTTTGGTCGGAGATTGTTGAGAGCAACTGCTAACAAACGGCAGGCAGCAGCCGTGCATCCAGCAGGTTTGTTACAAATAAATGCCCGTGCGCCCCGCTGATGCCGACGGTATGAGTAAGAATAGTAGCAATTCAGTTTTACATACTGACCACTGTCCTATTACAGTTTATCGTTCCCCGTTCCTACTTTCTATCCACCCCCGTCGGATATTCAAATCGAAGTCCGGCGACGTTGGATTCGATCTTCAAACGTCGGAAGCCGTTTCTTGTGCTCGTCGAAAGATAAGTTAAGGCGAGTTGTCTTGAAAGCGCCTGATCGATCTGGCGGAGGAATGGATCGAAACTGACGGGTGCGTTTGTGCCTTGAAAAAAGGCGCGTCCGCCCGTCTCGTCCGATAGTCTCGTCAGAGAACTCTGCCCGTTGTTGACGAGAATGTTGTTACCGTTCGCGGTGAGTCCGGCGGTCGGCGCGTAAATCGAGTAGACGGCGACGCCGCGTCGTTGCGCCTCGTTGATCGCGCGTTGCAGATCAATGCTTTGCGTCGGCGATGAACTATCAACCCCGCGCGATACGTCTACGCCGTCCGACACGACGATGATCGCGCGACGACCCGTCGGTACGGATTCAAAGCGCCGGAGGGCTTCGACGATCTGCACGTAAGGGTTGTAGGGCCCGATTCCGGCGACGCCTGCGGGCACGCGCAAAGCGCTGACGGCGCGCTCCGCGTTGGTGGTAAATCGCTGGCGCACCTGAAGCGAACCGGCGCGCAAGTAACCGACCATCACGCGCGAGCCTTCCGGCTGACGACGGATGAACGCGCCGATGCCTCTGATGTCGTTGCCGACTGAAGACACCACGTCGTCTTGAAT
Source organism: Pyrinomonadaceae bacterium (assembly GCA_013696465.1). Classification (GTDB taxonomy): domain Bacteria; phylum Acidobacteriota; class Blastocatellia; order Pyrinomonadales; family Pyrinomonadaceae; genus JACCYN01. The sequence goes on along the minus strand of JACCYN010000308.1, from coordinate 5,699 downwards.
GAGGACGGCGAGCGCGAGCGGCGCGCGATCAATTCCGCGCACGGAAAGAACCTGTTGCGCCTCGCCGTTTTCAAGCACCGTAAAATCGGCGGGCTGCAACTGTCGCGCGAGTTCGCCGGAGCGAAGGGTAAGCGGGACGGTAATCGTTCTTGCCGAACCGCGTCTCTGTCCGGCCGCTTCCATGTTTAGAAAACAACCGAGAGCAATCAATAACGCTGCAAATTTTAATGACGTGCGCATCCATCCTTCTCCCTTCTGACGGTTAATACGGTTTGTGCATTATACTACTGTTCTACGTCGGAAGCTGATAACTTATCAGCGGAAAATAACTTTAAGCAGCGACGGCAAACAATTTCATGAGCGCGTCTGACATCAAACTTTCATCACGCGAACGGGCGACGCTGGCGTTCTTGCGCTGGGGCGCTGGAGCGGCGTTTCTTCTCGTCGCGCTGCCCGCACCCGTCTATTTTCTGCTGCGGCGGTTGGCGGCGACCGCGCCGGAAGACGCCGCGATCTTCATGTGGCTGACGATTATTTCCCTCGTCGCGGGATCACTCGCTGGATTGCTCGTCGCCGCTTTCTTCCTTTTCTATCGTCGCAGCAAAATCAAAACTTTGCGTGAGCGGCTGGCGACGGACGGCATTACGGCGAACGAGCTTCAGTGGTTTCGATCAGAATTGACAAAAAGCGAACGCCGCGCGCTCAAGGAAGTCGAAGGTAAGAATCGCCTTCTCGCCGACGCTTACAGCGAAACGCTCGCCGCGCGTTTAACCGCCACGCGCGTCGCTGCCCATGCCCGCCGCGAAAAAATCGTGGTCGAACGCCGACTCACTCAAACATCAAACTTCCCTCCAACGGAGCGCATCGCGGCCGAGCGCGATTTACGGGGCGACATGGGGCGGTTAGAGCGCATCGAACGCGATGCGGCGGAGCGTGAAAGGGAAACGCAAGCGCGCCTGCAAATGATTGAAGCGGCCGCCAGCCGCGATGCGACCGATGCGCAAACGCAACTCGCCTTGCAACGACTCGAAGCTACGCGCAATCAACCGCCGCTCGGACTCGAAGCCGCACGCGAACAAATGCAGGTGCGCAACGAGATCGAAGACGAACTGCGAATCCGCAATCCGTAAAAGGCGAACCACTCGCAAAGCTCTTAAGCCAAGCGCCCCTAGTCTCAAGCCCCAAGCAATCATCAACAACGCTGCAAGCAAAAAGCGGGGGAACTGCCCAAGAGCAATTCCCCCGCCGTCGCTAGTTTCTACTAACTAACCTGTTTTACCTAGGCGCGCTGGCACGAACGGTGACTTCCGAGCCGCTCGTGAGATCGAGATCGTCGCGCCCTTGCACATAGACCGAACCTGCGCCTGCGCCTGCGCCGATAGCCGCGCCGATAGCCGCGCCTTTACCGCCACCGGCAATCGCGCCGATGATCGCGCCGATGGCCGCGCCCGTCGCGCCGCGCGTGATCGTGCGGTTCGTCTGATTCGAGTCCTGCACCGTCCCTTCGTTGTCAACGCGGACGGTTTCGCCGTTCGTCAGTCGCACGCTGTCAACCGTTCCGGCGAAACGATAAGAACGTCCATCGCGCAACGTGATGCGGTCGAAGTTAAGCGTCAGGCCGGAGCGACCGGAGACGCGCCCCGAACGCGAGACGTTGGAGACGTAGCCCTCGATCTGCGCGCCATCGTATTGCCCGTTGTCGCGCACGCGCATCGAGAAGCGCTGATTCTCCTGCACGTTTCTCGTCGAGAGATCAGTGTCAAGCACGGCCGTTAACAAAGTGTTGTTCGGCACAACGTAGCCGTTGCTCGTGGTCGTTCCCGTGCCGGTGCCGGAACCGACGCCCGATCCCGTGTTGTTATAAACGTCATACTGCGCCACATCCGCGGTGCGATTGTAAATGCTGCGCACGGTGACGGGCGGCGTCAGCCTTTCGGAATAGATGCTGCGCGTAACGCGAATGGCGCGACCGTTGTCGAACGGCTCAAAGGTCACGTCGAAATCGTTTTCTCTGAAACCGCTTGAGCGAACAATCAGTTGATCGCCGTTCAGACGCGCGCTCACGCGGGCCGTGCGTCCGTTCGGAAGCTGCTCGGTGCGCTCGGTGCCGTCGGCTTCAAACGTGGTTTGCGCGCCGCGCGACGAAACAATCGTGACGCTGCGTCCGCGACGCTCGATGGCGATCACGTCTGGTGAATCAAGGCGCGCCACGACTGCATCGTAAACCTGCTGGCGTTCGCGGTAAGGCAAGGAGCGCACGGCGTTTGTCGCCACTACGCGCGGGTCGTCGCTGCGACGCGCGTCGCGGCGGAAAGTTCCGGTCAAACGCGCGTCCGTGCCGTAGCCGCCGGAGCCGATGCCGCTACCAGTGCCAATGCCGTTGTTCGGAAGCGGATTGTTGCGGCGAAAGTTCGGCGCTACGCCGTAGGCGCGCGCGAGTTGGTTAAGGTCTTGACGAACAATGCGCCAATCGCGCTCGGCGCGCGCGGTCAAGCGATTGCGGCGCATGAAATCATCAATCACGGCGGCGCGTTCGAGCACTTCTTCAACGTCTCCCGCGACCGAGCGACGATTGTTAAAGCGATCTTTCAGACGGTCGGTTGCTTCCTCAAAATTTCTCACGAAGCTAACGATGTCGTCTTCCGTGCGGCTGCCGTCGTAGCGGCTGCGATCAAGCCCTTCGTCGAGGCTCTCGCGGTATCGGTCGGTATCGGTTTCAAGGCGACGCAGAACGTTTTGCACTTGCTGGTCGCTGACGCGAGAGGGTTGACGTTGCGCTTGCGTCGTCACACCAAACGCCGCCAACATCATCATCACCATCGCCGCATAAAAACTGTGTTTCATTGTGTTCATCTACTCTTTCCTCCAAAGCATAAACATGCTTTCTGCGTAAATTTAGTAACGCTGTTTAGAAGCCTCACGGCAATCGTGTGCCGCCGAGTAATTGCTTTTTTGAATGTTAGGGGAGGAACCTTTGGGGCAAAGGAGAGCGTGTTTGGTTCGTCTGCCGAAAATTTTGTTGCGCGGGGAAGCGAATCTTTTCGGCGCGACTTGTCATCATTCTGTAAAATTTAACTTAACGACGCGCCGTTGGCAGCAGTCAACCACGCCCTGTGATTCATTATACCTGAAAAGGGTTGCCGCAAGGACAATTAAAGATTGTCTTTGAATTTTAACGACCGCGCGGCAAATTTATCTCCCGCTTCCGCCGCGTGTTATGCTTTCGGATTAAGGGCTGAAAAAACATGGAGAAGAATAAAAACTCTCACGCTGTCATACATTACGCGGGCAATGAGCTTTTCGTCGGCATCACTCCGAGCGGGCACGCGCAAGCCATCGAGACGAACGGGGAACGCGCGAGCGCGGCGACGCCGATGGAGCTTTTGCTGCTCGCCTTGGGCGGCTGTACAGCCGTTGATGTCGTCTCGATCTTGGAGAAGAAGCGCGCCGAAGTTAAGGATTACCGCGTCGAGGTGCGCGGGCAGCGGCACGGCGAGCATCCGCGTCGCTTCACCCGCATGGAAGTTCATCACGTTTTGCGCGGAGGCAGGTTGCGAGAAAGAGACGTTCGGCAAGCCATCGAGTTGTCCGAGACGAAGTATTGCAGCGTTGCGGCAACATTGGGGCCGGGGGTCGAGATCGCTTCGACGTTTGAGATCGTTGACGAGTAAGCGCCCGGAAGAGACCGCGGGCGAACCCCGTCTCGTCAATGAAGATGGTCAATTTAGCCCATGCAAAGTTAAATCCTTGTTCTTTAATTCATGAAGCATTTCACTCACCCGAACGACGCCGCCGAGCAACGCATTGGGGTTGAAAACCAACTAACTGATCACCTGCGCGGGGCTTCACACAGCGCGCGCTCTTCCCCAGATTTAAGCACTAACAAACTATCTTCTTTTCAATATCGAACGAACATGATTCCTTTCGCGCACTTCGCTTTAACCTGTTTTTCGACGCTCACCTTCACCTTCGGCTGCCTCAACGCAGAGAAGTCCTCAAGCGCTCCGTCCGTCGCCGATTCATCTTCAACCGTCGCGCTGTTTGAATCCATCAATGCGGAGCAAACCGACGACGGGTCGCTCACGCGCCTGCGCCGCTTGGATGCGGCAAGCCGCAGCACGGACGGTAAGTTAGCGATTTTGACGGCGGACGAACACCTGCGCCGCGCGAGCGTCTACGCCGCCAATCGCCTTTTCCGTGAAGCGCGCGAACACTGGCAGATCGTCGTTGATCGCTATGCGACGAATCCGAACGTCCCGGCCGCGCTCTTCGGCATCGGGCGCGCGTTCTATCAGGAGCGGCGTTTCGCGGAAGCCCTGCCCGTTTTTGAAAGAGCAGGTCGTGATTATTCGCAGACTGAAGCGGGGCGCGACGGCTTCTATTACGTCGCCCCGACGCTTTTGCGCATGAACCGCGCCAGTGAAGCCGCCGCGCGCTACCGTCTTTACATCGAAAGATTTCCGCAAGGCGAACGCATCGAGAACGCTCACCTCAATCTCATTGACACTCTGCGCGAAGCCGAACAACCCGCCGAAGCTACCGCTTGGGTGGCGCGCACGCGCACGCGCTTCGCGGGCACCGCCACCGACACGAACGCTCTCTTCGGGCGTCTTCGTTTAGAAGTGGCGGAAAAGAATTGGAGCGCGGCCGTGCGCACCGCCGACGAACTGCGCGCCGCATCGTTCAGGCGCGGCGTTTCGACAACTCCTTCAGAAGTCTCCTACTTGCGCGCCTACAGTCTTGAACAGTCCCGACAGACGGCGCAAGCCATTAACGCTTACGCGGCGATCCCCGACAATCTAAGTTCATACTATGGCGGGCTAGCCACCGCGCGACTGCTCGCGCTCGGCGGCGCGGGGCGCAACCAAGCGCAAGCCCGCCAAAACCGCGTGCGCGCCGAAGCGTTTGCCGCCGCGACCAACTTCCCTGCCCCCTACCGAGACATAATTGTGCGGCTCACCGCGAACACAAAAGTTGATCCGCGACTCTTGCTCGCCGTCATGCGACAGGAAAGCGACTTTCGCACGAACGCCAAATCTCCGGCGGCGGCGCGCGGTCTGATGCAGATGACGACCGACACCGGAGCGAAATACGCCCGCCAAGCCGGATTCAACAACTTGCAAGAGGCGGACTACTACCGCCCCGAAGTCTCCATCGGACTCGCCACCGTTTACGTTGCCGAACTGATCGAACTTTTCCCGAACCTAGCCGAAGCCGTCGCCGCCTCTTACAACGGCGGCGAAGACAACATCGCGCGCTGGCTCGCCCGCGCCAAGTCAACTGATGGCGGAGTTTTCACCTCCGAAGTCGGGTTCAGCGAAACGAAAGATTACGTCGCCAAAGTGATGGCTAACTACCGCGCTTACAGCCAACTTTACACACGCGACTTGCGCCCGCAAAGATAACCCTGCGGATAAAGAGCACGGTAATCATTTACCACGTTCGCACTGAGATGTTTGTGATGGGCGAGCGACAAAGATTTGTTATCTTGAATCAATTAACAAGATAATACGCGCTGAGTTAGTATTATCATGCGCGGTTCAATAAACGCGCGTTAGAGGCTCGCGTTACATAACTGATGTTTCTGCTGAGTAAGCCAGATGAAACATTTATCCGCCGAGCAATGGTTCAAATCAGCCCATCACAAAATTTGAATCACCACCGATAGCTTGGGTTAAACAGTATAAAAGGAGATAAAC
>JACCYN010000307.1 GCA_013696465.1 Pyrinomonadaceae bacterium | reverse complement strand
GTCAAATACTTAAACTCGGTGACGCGCGTGTAAAGCTGCTCGTTCGGGTAGTTCACGACCGGAGCCGATTGATACGTCTCCGTGTTGTGCGTTTCGTGCTTGAATTGCAAGCTGCGATACGGCAGCTTTCCGTAACGGTTATCGAAAAACTCATCCACGGGCCCCGTGTAGATCATCTCGCGGTACGGAATCGTGTTTTCAATTTCGCGGTAATCGCAGTTGAGCATTACTTTGATGTTCGGGTGATCGAGCATGTTTTCAAACATGCGCGTGAAGCCGTGGAGAGGCATCGCCTGATAAGTGTCGGTGAAGTAGCGATCATCTCGATTCGTGCGCGTCGGAACTCTCGAAGTCACGCTCGCATCCAGTTCGCTCGGATCGAGTCCCCACTGCTTACGCGTGTAGCCGCGAAAGAATTTCTCGTAAAGCTCACGGCCGACTTTCGATACCACGACATCTTCCGACGTGCGCACGCGCTCGACCTTTTCGGCGATTGATTCAAAGAATTTCTCTAACTCGAATGAAGTTAAACTAAGCCCGTAAAGTTTATTGATCGTATCGAGATTGATAGGAATCGGCACAAGTTGACCGTCAACGCTCGCCAGCACGCGATGCTGGTATGAACGCCAATCGGTGAAACGCGACAGATACTCGAACACTTCGCGCGAGTTGGTGTGGAAGATATGCGGGCCGTATTTATGCACAAGAATCCCGGCGTCATTATAGTGATCGTAGGCGTTGCCGCCGATGTGCGGGCGACGATCAACGATCAAAACTTTCTTGTCGCTCCCACACGCCAGACGCTCTGCTAACACGCTCCCGGCAAAACCGCCTCCGACAATTAAATAATCAAACATCTTTTATTCTTCCCTTCCAGTGTTCTTAATCTGCCGCCGACACACGGCGCGCCGCTTCCCTTTTAACAGCGGGTAAATTATCGGTCATATTTTTCGAGTTATTATTCACAGTAGAAACATCACCACGCTTTCGCGCAACTTCTCCTTTGATCAACTGCGACATGCGCTCCCAAGTGCGATCCCACGAATTGTGTGCGAGCAATTCATCAACGCGCTTGAGCCACTCGTCTTTGTTTTCCGCTCCGTTGAGCGTCGCTTCAACGGCCGCGACAAACTCCTCCGGCGTGTCGGCGATTCGCACGTAGCCTCCCTCACCGTAAGGGCGCACGACATCGTGGATCGAAGTTGAAACGACGGGGCGACCGGCCGCCAAATACTCCGGCGTTTTCGTAGGACTAATGAAGCGCGTTGATTCGTTGCGCGCGAAAGTCAAGAGCGCCACATCCCATCCGGCGAGATAATGCGGAAGCTCTTTGTAATCTTTACTGCCGAGATAATGAATGTTCTCTCTCTGTGGCAAAGCCGCGTCGTCAATCTTGACTACGGGGCCGATCATCACCAACTGCCAATCAGGGCGCGCTTCGGCGACAGCCTCGATCAAATCAAAGTCCATTCGTTCGTCAATCACGCCGAAGAAGCCGAGTCGCGGATGCGGAATCTCTAACTGATCAAGAGGCTCGTCAACTTTCCCTCTCGCCTGCGCGAAGTGCTTAACGTCAACGCTGCTCGGAAAGAGATGAACGCTTGCGTGTTGATTCCGCTTCACCTCGAATAAACTTTGCCCGCCGGTAAACACCATCGTAGCGCGCTCGAACAATTCCCTCTCGCGCTCTTTTAATTCCGGCGAAGCGCCTTTGAAGGCCGACAACTCATCCATACAATCATAGATGGTAACGACAGGCTTCAGGTGATCCGAGAAGCGCAAAGCCATCGGCGTGTAATACCAGAGCGCGTATTCACGAATTCCATTCTCGGCAAAGAATTGATCGAGCAACTCGCGTTGCGTGTTTATAATTTCTTCATCGTTCATCCCGCGCGGCAAGCGCGGAACGACAACTTGCAATTTATCTTCGCGCGCACTCACATCGAGTCGCGGATCGCTTTCATCACCGAAGATCGGTTCCTCAACAAAAAAGACGCGGCGTTCCTTCGCGCAACGGCTCAACAGATGTTGCGGCCTCTGATACACGAAATCCCATCGCAAGTGCGATAAGCAGACGAGATCAAAATCGCTTGAAGTCTCGAACATGTTGCTCTTCGTTTCATCCGCATCTTCAAGTCGCATTTTCATGTTGTTGCTCATCGGCGTTAATTGTTCTAAAAGATTTATTTGATTTTTATGTGGAGGAAATCTTACGCTTTCAATTCTTATTAGCAATTTTCGTGCAAGCGGTTTCGCCTTTTATTTAACCGTAATCGTCAATCAATCAACTGCGGGGAACGCAAATCAGTACACACAACGACGCTCAAGCGAACACATTTGTTGTTGAAGCAACAAATGTTTTTGGCGAGTTCGATGGATTGGATTCTCGCTAGTTGGTAGAAGCTGACGCGCTTCTTTTATCGTTGTCGTCGGTGTACCAACTTCTAAGTTCAGCGTCTCGCCGCGTTTCTTCGCGTCTCGCTCTGCCCTCAAGAGGCACAACTCAACAGACGCTGCGAACCGCAGGATTGCACCTCAGGTCTGGAGCCGAAACCGCAAGAGGCTTCGGGGATTGTCTGCCTGCGCCAAGCCAACTGTTTTGTTTGGATGCAGGTGAATAATAGCATCATTCTCGCACTGCGGTCAAACCTTTAACCCTTCTACGCATACGCCTTTAACAAACATTTAACACTACGAATGCAGCAAAGCTATGATGCACCGCAACGCCTGTTGTTTGACGAAACGGCTGCAAGCTGTGCGCCTTCAGCGCCACTTCTTCTTTCGATGCTTCTAGGAAGACGCACTGACAGCACGCGCGATAAAACACTATGCTTGTTATTTAGAAATCGCATTATACAATTCCGTGCCGACAAGCATCTGTACGTTTTCGTACAGTTCATCGAAGAGTAATGTATGTGTGGAACTTAAAGATGAATGTTGTGAGATAAAATGAGTTGTTAGGGCGAAGGCGAATTGCGACAATAAACGTTACTACCGCTGTTCCGTCATCAATGTGTAAGCAGCAGGTGTAAAGTCTTTATGGCTTATCTTAATTTTGGATTGTTTCGACCAGCGAGATTTCTTCCGGCGTTAAGTTGTAGAGTTCATAAACGAGTGCATCAATTTGTCGGTCGAGCGCGGCACATTTGTTCGTGTAAAAGTCTTTGTCTTTATCGGAGCGCGAGTTGAAGTTGATGGTGCGGATGTTTGCTTATGCCACCGTAAGTTCGCGTGTATGAGTAAGGTCGCGGCTAGTGACAGGTCGAACTTGTGATGCTTCGAGAGTTACTACTGCTGCCGTATGACCATCGAGTGTGACAAATTCAACTTCGTAGGCTTGGTCGTCTTTGTAAACGTGAACTACGGTGCCTACGTCACCGGCTTCAAGTCCTTCGGCAGGGACTGACGTTGTTAAGACGATCCGTTCGTGTTCTTTTATCATCTTCATTTTACCCTGCGAGTCGCGGAGATAGTTTGTTACAGCTCTAATCTATCAAGAACAAGAACGCGCAACTCCTTGACTCGCTGCAAATCCGCGTCGTTTGTCAAAAAGGCTTGGCAGCGTGATTCGAGAGCGGCGGCGATTTGCAGCGCATCGGGCGTGCGGAGACGGTAGCGGGAACGCAGTTCGGCGGCAGTGTCGGCAATCTCCGGGATGATGGAAACGAGCGTCAGGTTTCTGCTGTGCGTCAATAAATCGCGGTATTCGTTTTCGAGTTGACGATTTTGTGTGCGTTTGGGCTGCGTTAATACCTCAGTCAATGTCACGGTTGAGCAGTAGCCGACGAATGCCGCTGTATCTATACTCTTAAAGATTTCCCGCACTAGATTGAGGTACATCGGATGACGTTCGACGAAGTAAATAAACGGCGAAGTGTCAATTCCGAGCGCAGAGACGTTTTGTAAAGCATCGCCGATTTTCATCACGCGCGATGATTCCATTCGTCACGTAGTTCGTTCACGCGCTCTTGAGCATCCACGCCCTGCCAGATTTCCGCGCCTAAACCTTCAAGTTCCATGATGCTGCGGGTTTTCTCCACTTCGGGCGCAACCTCGCGTGCGATAACGGCGAGCAAACGCAGACGCTCCGCCACAGGCAGAGGTTTGATTTGTTCGACGTAAAGTTTTTCGACATCTGTTGACGACATAATTCATTCACCTCGCTTTGGATTCTAACACGCCTCACGCGCTCGCTTCGACAAGCGCGATTTCTTCTGTGGTCAACTCATAAAGTTCATAAACGAGCGCATCAATCTGACGGTCAAGCGCGTGGCATTTGTTGGTGTAAAAGGTTTGGTCGCGATCTGTGCGGGCGAGTTGAAGTTGTTTTTTCGCGGCGAGCATTTGTTCGACAAGCGACACCATGCGCTCATGCCGTGCGCGGTCTGCTTTGTCGGTGAAGTTGATGGTGCGGATTGGTAGCTGAATGAGAAATTGTTTGTTAGCTGCGAAGTATCCGCCGTGAAAAGTTGTGCTGACATTTTTCATAAACCAATCAAGCAACCGACTATTAAAAACACCCGTCATGTATTTCGTGCTGCCATGACTTTCAGGAATGACAACGCCGAAGCCGCCCGTTGTTACGTTGACGAAATAGTTACTTTCGTCGTCGTTGTAAGCTGCAAGGCGCGTAATCATGTAAGGCAACATGATTTTATGTTGTTCCCACAAATCAAGGTTCTTTGGGTAAAGTTGATACCAACCCGTTTTGGCAAACTTTCCATGTTCGCGGTCAGCCAATAACTTTTTGTTTAAGCAAAGGTAAGACCATGCTTCAGGGTAAGACTGTTTCATCTTTGATTCCGAAATCAAGCAAAACTTGCCTTCGCCACCAAACTCGTAAGGAAACAAAACTAAGGCTGTCGGTATTGCCCAATATCTGCCGATGCTCCCACTTCTAATGACAGGTTTAAGCAATTCAGTTTCAACTTGAACAAATTTGCCGAGTTCTTTGGATTCAACAGTAGTCAATTTCCCGTCTGCTTTTTTTGAGTCCTTGAAAAGAAAAACTGTGTCGGCACTCGTTTGTAAGCCAACAAAGACAAAAGCAATATCACCTAACTTCGTCGGCATCGCGCTTAACTTCTCAAACAAGCCCGCGCTTTCTCCGATGGTAAAGTTCCATTCGTTCGCCGTGATGTTGGCGGTTGAAATTATGCCTTCATCGACCGCGTTCGTCTCTTGCCACGCGCTCAAATCCTTTACGCGAACAAGCCGCATTTCTTCACGCGCGGTTTTGTCGGCAAACAGCAAAGCCGTGTAAGTCGTCGCGCCTTTGAAAACTTGCGCGTCTCCGAAGTGAACGACGTGCGACAAGTGCTTGCCGTCCGCCAATACTTTGCGAACGGGCGCGCCGTACTGTGCATTGAAAAACTTGTGCGGCACGATGTAGCCGAGTCGCCCGCTTTCACTTAAACGTCGCAAAGCTTGTTCGATAAAGACAACGTAAATGTCATAGTTGCCTTTGCTCGCCGTCGTATAATTGTCTTTCAAATACTTGACCGTGCGCGGTGTCGTTTCTTGCAAAGTTTGAATACGAATATAAGGCGGATTGCCGACAATCGCATCAAAGCCGCCGCGCTTCATCACTTCGGGAAACGCTTGCGCGAAGTCCATCGGATTCAACTTGCGTTCTTCCGTTGGCTCGAACAGATGCCCGTCAAGAATGTCATAGCCGACAAGTGAGTTGCCGCATTTGATGTTGTCGTACAAGTTCGGCAGCAACGCATGTTTAAGCGTCATCTGTTGCCTCGCGGTGGCGGGCGTTTCACCCTCCAACAGTTTCAGAAACAACGACAGTTGCGCGACTTCGACCGCTTGCGCGTCAATGTCCACGCCGTAAATGTTATTCAAAAGAATCTCGCGCTTTTGAATTAACGATAAAGCGAAACTGCCGTCTTCACGTTCGATGCATCCGGCGCGCACCGCTTCCGTCCGCGTGCGTTTGTTACGGTTGTAATAGCTTGTGTGACGGCGCAACAGTTCCTCATACACTCCAAGCAGGAATGAACCCGAACCGCAGGCAATATCGGCAAAGCGCATCTTGGCAATCTCAGTTGGAGTCTTGTCCGCGATCTGTTTGCCGACGGTTTCCTTGACGATGTAGCGCACGATGTATTCCGGCGTGTAGTAAACGCCGCCAGCCTTGCGGACTTCCGGCTTCTCGACGACGCTTGCGCGCTTCTCCGTCGTCTCGATCACCTTACCTAAAAACCGCTCGTAAATGCTGCCTAAGATATGAACGGGCAACGAGTTGAAATCGTAAGGCGAGTTGGTATGTGACAAACGCTCGCGCGCACACCCATAAACATGCGCTCATCAACCACGAAACCCGCATCATCAATTATCTGGTGACGCTTGAAGATGATGCCGTTATAAATCTGATTAAGCCTCTGTGACTCGCTGACGAAATCTTGCCAAGCCGTGCCGCGCACGCCTAAGCGTTCAACGATGACTTCCGGCTCGATCAACTTATCTTCAAGGAAGCGCATGAACACCAAACGATCAAGCGTGCGCTGCGTTGCTTCCGTCAAATCTTCACCTGTGAGTTGCGGATTTTTGTTCTTGAAAGAGCGTGCTAACTCATCGCGCAATTCGTCAAGTTCGGCAAGGAAATCTTCGTCAACCGACTTATAGCTGCCACCGAAAAGCCCGCGCTGCTTAGCTTTGCCCGTCGTCTTCGGCAACGTCGCCGCGAACTTCTCTAACGCGCCTTCGTTAATAGCTTCACGCGAAAACAGATAATAAATCTCTCTGAACTTATCCGCGTCAGCATATTCTGTGTAGTGAAATTTTTAACCGCGCGATTAAGCGCGGTCTGTACGTCTGGCTTGTAGCGGCAGTCGAGCAAACGGAACTGCTCGAAATCAGTGAGAATGGAAACGGGCGTTTGTGCGTTCCAACCGTAGCGGATTGTTTGAAAATAATCGTCGGCGTTGTCTATGTTGCGCGATGGTTTCTTGGCTTCGACGAAGAACCGCACGTCGCGGAAGTTCGGCGCGAGAAAAGCATAATCCGCCTTTTTGATTCTGCCTTTAACATCAACATTCTTTTCGGCTTTTACATCTTGCTCGTAAGGGTTGGTTTGGTGTTCATGGTAAACATCCCAGCCGAGCGCGATCCAAAACTTATCAATAAAGTCCTTCCGCACGCTGTCTTCTTTATAGTCAGGCGCGAGATAAAC
>JACCYN010000266.1 GCA_013696465.1 Pyrinomonadaceae bacterium | reverse complement strand
TTGATTTGGAAAGCATCGTGTTGGCTTCGCGGTTCAACTCTTGCAGAAGGAAGTCAAGCCGTTTGCCGACATCCTTTTCTCCGTCGAGACTTTCACGGAATTGTTTAAGGTGACTTTTAAGGCGCGCAATCTCCTCCGTGATGTCGCTGCGGTCGGCGAGGTAGGCGACTTCCTGCGCCAGCCGATTTTGATCGAGTTCGACAATTTCCAGCGAGTCGCGCGCGAGCAGTTCGCCGATCCTTTTTTGGAGACGCGCGCGGTAAGTGTCGAGTTGATTTCCGGCCGCGTCTTCGATTACGGGCAAGTGGCGCTCGATCTCGTCGAGATGACCGCGCATCTCCGAAGCGAGCGTTGCGCCTTCGCGCGCGCGCATCCGGTCGAGTTCTTCGAGAGCTTTACTGATCGCGTCTTCGACGCCGCGCGCCATTTCATCGCTTAAGCTGTCGCGCACCGGGTGCATCACGCCGGGCAGACGCGCCAGCACGTTTACGTCAGGTTCGCCCGCAAGTTTGAATTCTTGCTGCATCGAGCGCAGGGCTTCGATGAAACCGGCGATCATCGGGCGGTTCAACTCGTAGACGATTTCGCTGGTGCGGTCAAAGGTCACAGAAGCGTCTACGCGACCGCGCGAAAGGCTTTCGCTGATCTGTCTTCTCACGAGCGGTTCGATACTTGAAAGCTCGGTCGGCGTGCGGAGGTGAACGTCGAGAAAGCGGTTATTGACGGTTTTGAGATCAACCGTGACGTTGAAGTTTAGTCCGGTCGTTGAGCCGCGACCGAATCCGGTCATTGATTTCATCATCGGGTGAATGTTCGTTTCAAATTTTTCTTCCTAACCTGCCAACGAACCTGAAAGTTCCGTTGCCTCTTCGTCGGCGAACTGCAACTCATAGAGACGGCGGTAAACGCCCGCTTTACCTAACAGTTCGTTGTGAGTACCCGTCTCGATGATGCGCCCGCGTTCTATGACGACGATCAGATCGGCGCGTCGGACGGTTGACAGACGGTGCGCGATCACGACGGTTGTGCGATGGCGCGTGAGATTGGCGAGGGCACGCTGCACGAGGCGTTCGGATTCGGCGTCGAGCGCCGAAGTCGCTTCGTCGAGAATGAGCACGGGCGCGTCGGCCAAAACGGCGCGCGCGATAGCCAGACGCTGGCGCTGCCCGCCGGAAAGAAACACGCCGCGCTCGCCGACAATCGTCTCGTAGCCGTCGGGCAGTTCCGAGATGAAATCGTGCGCGAAGGCGACGCGCGCCGCGCCTTCAATCTCTTCAAGGGAAGCGTCGGGGCGGCTGTAGGAGATGTTGTATTTCACCGTGTCGTTAAAGAGCACGACTTCCTGTGTGACGAGCGCGATGTGGCGACGGAGGCTATCGAGGCGCGCGTCGCGCAGATCAACGCCGTCCCACAACACCGCGCCCGACATCGGATCATGAAAACGCGGAATCAGTTTCGTTAGGGTAGATTTGCCGCCACCCGATTCGCCGACGAGCGCGACCATTGTATGAGCCGGGATGCGCAAGTTAATGTTGCGCAACACGGGCGATTCGCTGTTGGCATAGCCAAAAGAAACATCTCTTAACTCAATTTCATGCGTCAGTTTCACGATTTCTTTCGCGCCCGGTTTCTCAACGATCTCTGAACGCTCGTCCATCACTTCCCAGACGTGGCGCGCGGCCGCCAGCGCCTGCTCCATGCTGTTATGCAAACGTGAAAGCTTGCGCATCGGATCGTAACTCGATAATAGAAAAAAGATCAGGGCGAGGAATTGCGCGGCTGTCAGACGCCCCTCTGCGATCTCGCGCTGCCCGAAGAAAAGCAGCACGACGACGGCGATTACTCCGATCATCTCAATCGTCGGCGGCGAAACGCCCATGATCTTGGCCGAGCGCAAGTTTGCTCCAACGATTGATTCCGCCACGCGGCGGAAACGATTGCGCTCACGTTCTTCGGCGCGGTAAGCTTTAACGATTGTCTGATTGGCGAGCGCCTCCTGCGCCGTGTCAACAAGTCGCTGGCTGCCCTCCATCATTTCGCGCGCGAGATTGCGCAACCTCTTTCCGAAGCGCGCCGTCAGAAGTCCGATGACGGGCGCGATAATGAGCGCCCCGAAGGTGAGCCGCCACGAGTAGTAGACGGATGCGGCGAGAAAAGCGACGAGCGTAAAACTCTCCCTCAGCATATCCCGCAGAGTGACGGTGACGGCGTTTTCAATCGCGGCGGCCGACGTAACGAGGCGCGAGACAAGGTAGTTGGTGCGGTGACGCTCGAAGAAGTCGTTTGATTGTCGCAGCAGATGCGCGTAGAGGTCGGCGCGCAAGGCGAGCACGGATTCCTGCCCGATGCGCGCCATTAAGTAAGTCGAAAGGTATTCGGCGACGCCTTTGCCGACGGTAAAGACGATGAGCAGAATGGCGATGGCGCGCCATGCGGCGAAGCCGGACGGGGGGATGATGCGTTGCAAACCGTAGAGCGTGGCGGTTGGTTGCCCCGCGTTGCCGCTTAAATTAAAAGCTTGATCAAATATCGGAGGAATGAGCGCGCCCATGGCGCTTTGCAGAAGTCCGACGGCGAGCATGGCGAGCGTCGCCAAGACGAATTTTCCCCGGTGCGGTTTAAGATATAAAAGTAATCGTCGGAGATCGTGCATCGCGTGATCGCTTGCGGGCTTCGGCCGCACATCTTAAGTTTAAGAGCTTTGAAGGCAGGGAAGCGGAAGTTCCACCCGCAAAATAAAACGAAACTATACTTACCGCATTCACGCCGCGTCAAGGCTTGCCGCCCCGCGCCCTCGCAGCTTCCGTCGTCGCTTTGAATCATCCGGTAAATTGTAATAGGCTATAAACACATGATAACGGTATTACCTAACGCACACGACTCCGACAAAAGGACACAAGGTTTTTGCACTCAAAGTTGTTGATTGTAGATGATGATCAAAGTATGCGGCTTCTGCTCGCCGAGTATTTCCGTCGCCTCGGCTACGGAGTCGAAGAACACGAGAGCGGCGCGGAAGCTCTGCCCGTCGCGCTCTCTGATGAGTTCGATTGTTTCATCTTCGACGTGCAGATGCCTGATATGGACGGACTCGAATTGCTCCGCCGCCTGCGCGCGCGGGAAATAAAAACTCCTGCACTCTTTTTGACGGCGCTCGACGGAATTGATGACAAAGTGGCCGGGTTTCGCACGGGCGCAGACGATTACCTCGCCAAACCGTTTCACCCACGCGAGTTGGAAGCGAGGGTCGGAGCTTTGATCCGCCGCGCGCAATCGCCGGAAGATGTAATTACGACAGACGATGACAACTTGAAGATCGGCGATCTCGTGATTGATAGACGTCGGCACGAAGTCATGGTTAACGGCGAGCGCGTGGAGTTGACACCGCTTGAGTTTCGCATTCTCGAACGTCTGGCGAGCGAACCCGGTCGCGCGTGGTCGCGCCACGACCTGCTCGACGATCTGTGGAGCACCGACTACGAGGGCTATCAACGCAACATCGATCCGCACATCAACCGATTACGTCTGAAGATTGAGGTTGACCCGAAAAATCCACGTTATGTGTTAACCGTGCGTGGCGTCGGCTATAAAATGAATGAAACGCCGTAATGTATTTTCGCCTTGTTTGTAAAAACCATTCTTCCCGTCGCTCACCCTCGCTCGCACGAATTTTTCAGAACGCATAACCCTTGCGTTCGCATCGTTCCACGACTTGTGCCGAATTATAAACTTCAATGCTGCGCGTTATAATTTTTCAGGCGGCAACATTGTCGTTACGAGGCGCATCCATGAGAGTGCGCCCGCTCCGGTAATTTGTACGGAAACCTTCGACCCTTTCGAGGAGTAAATGTTTTATGAATCTGCCCGGCTTTGTAGCTCACCGTAAGCGAGTTGTCGCTGTCGCTTTATTGTTATTCGCCGTCACTCACGCTGCGTTCGCGCAAAGCGATGTGCAGAGAGAGACGGTGGCGATCAGTTACCCGCTCGACAACACCGTGTCGGTTAAGTTTCGCGGTACAACGCAACTGCCGCGTTTAAGCGGCGAGGCGAAAATAAGACGGACGGCACGGCGCGGCACGCGCATTGAATTGAGCATTGATAATTTGCCGCGCGCCACCGAACTCGGCGGCCCCTACACGACCTACGTGCTCTGGGCGATCTCGCCCGAAGGTCGCATTGACAATCTCGGCGAAATCAAACGAAGCAATCTCTTTATCATTAATTCAAAACTCGACGTAACGACGCCATTGCAAACCTTCGCGCTCGTCGTAACGGCCGAACCGCACTTCCTCGTGCGGGGGCCGAGCCGGATAGTGGTGCTTGAGAATTTGCCACCGCGCAATCCCGGTGAAGCGACAATCGCCACCGTCAACGTGCAGTATCTCGGCAACACGAGCGACTACCTCAACAACACTACCCGCGCCCCGGAAGTGGCCGACCGGGATTATGCGAAAACTCCGACGGCGTTGCTCGGCGCGCGTCAAGCCGTGCAACTTGCCCGCTATGCCGGAGCCGAACGCGATGCCTCCGATGAATACAAACAGGCGCAAGCCGCGCTTGAAACAGCCGAAAATGCGTGGCGACTGAAACAATCCGAATCCGAGACAGACGCGCTCGCGCGGCAGGCGACGAGTCTCGGCGCGCGCGCTGAAGAAGTGGCTGAAGCGCGCAAGGCGGCGCGCCTGCGCCGTGAAGATGTGCAACGCCGCGACGAAGCCGTGCGCGACGCCGAACGCTCGACCGCGACGGCAGAGACTCAGATCGCCGAGCTTCGTACATCGCTCGACCGCGAGACGCGCGCGCGCGAACTCGTCGAACGTGATCTCGCAGGCGTGAATCAACAAGTGCGCGACATGCGCACGGAGAATGAACGTCTGCGCGGGGAAGTGGCCGCGCTGCGCACCGAAGCTGAAGATGCGCGCGTCAAACTCGCGCGCATCGAGGGCGAGCGCGCGGCGGAAGAATCACGGCAGCGAAGCCAGCAGCAAACGGTTGAACGGCAGGCTTCGGCGGATTCATTGAAGAATACCTTGCGCGCTTACGGCACGGTGCGCGAAACCGCGCGCGGCCTCGTGCTCGTCTTACCTGAAAGCTTGTGGGCGAGCGCGCGTTCGAGTGAGTTTGCGCCGACAGCGGCGACGAAGCTCGAACCTCTCGCCGCCTTGTTTGCCAACAATCCCGATTATCAACTTGTCATCGAAACTTTTACCGATAATCGCGGTGACGCATCCGTGTTGCAACAGCTTACGCAGGAGCGCGCCGGGCGGTTGGCGCAGAACTTTACCGCGGCCGGACTTGATGCGGGGCGCGTGCAAGCGAGCGGCATGGGGGCGACGAAGCCAATCGCTTCAAACGCGAATACGAACGGTCGCTCGCGCAATCGTCGCACGGAGATCACGATTGTCTCCAACAACGCCGCGAGTTCGACGGGCGCGGGCGAAAGGTAAGCGCACGAAACTTTCAGCAGCGGCTTGTAATTTGCATAGAGTTTTTGAGTGATCTTTAAGTGCACTCTCGCTGACTTATGTCGCTGCTCGAAATTTTACAACTGATCGGCTACAGCATGGGCGCGGCGTTGCACCTCTGGATGGCGCTGCTGCTCTTCGGCGGTCGCGCGCAACTTGGCCGCACCGAAAGAGTTTTGCTGTGGCTCGCCGTCAGCATCGGTGTGTGGCACACGAGCAATCTGACGAACGCGCTGGTGCCTCTGCTCGGACTCGACGTTGCGCGGTGGACGTCTCTGTTGAGAGCGTCCGATGCAATCGCCGTCATCAGCGTCACGCTCGTCTACTCGTTGCTGCTGCATGTGCATCTACATTTGTGGGCGAATGCGCGAGGGCGTGAGTTGACCGGGTTTGAGCGCGTCAGAGTTTTCCTTTCTTACATTCCGCTTCTATTTCTTTTCTTCGCCGTGCCGCCGCTGCTTCAGGGTGACTACGCGCCGATGCTTGAGAAGCTGCCGCATTTTGTGCTTCCGTTCGCATGGTGGGCGACATACGTGCTCGCCTTAACTTCCACAACCGATCTACTGATCGCCAAAAATTCGGCCGCCGCGAGCGAAAGGCGTTTCATGCGAACGCTCGCCGCGTCGTTTCTCTTCATCGCGGGTTTAATCCTCTCGGTTCATCATTTTCAAATCGGCGCGAAGGGTTCGGCAAGTCTTTACTTACAAACACTCGCCAATCTCGGATCGCTTCTGCCGACGACGCTCATCGCATATCACATCTATCGCTACCGCTACCTTGAGATCATCATCAAGAAAAGCCTCGTCGCCGCGTCTTTCGCTGTCGTCGTGCTCGTCGTTTATCTCTACGGCGTGCGCGTCCTCGGCGATTGGTTGACGTTGCGCTACGGTTTGCGCGGCGGGGCGGTCGAATCGCTTTTGATCCTCGCGCTCGCACTCGTCGCCGCCCCGTTGCGCGGTTGGCTTGAGCAGCGTTTTCATGAACTCTTCGCGCGCGAAACGGCTGTCTACCGCGAGGTGGTCACGAGCATCGCCAACCGCGCCGCGCGCTACAAGGAATTGCCGCAACTCGTCGAGCACCTACAGGAACGCATCAAGGAACATCTCGAACTCAAGCGCGTCGAGATCATTATCATTGATGAGATGATCGCTACTGAAACGTCCCCCGCGTCCGATAACGCCGGAGCAAAGCGTCGAGATAATTTTGACGTTTCATTGACGAGCGAGTTGGTGAAAGTTGCGCGGATGAATGAGTGGTTGCCGTTTGAAGATGAAGCTTCGTTGCGCGAGCGAGGATTTAAGCTTTGCTATCCACTGCGTCGTGACGAACGAACAATCGGGTTGATGTTGATTGATGCGACTGCTGATCGCCTGACGCGAGACGTGCGCGCGGTGCTTGATGTGTTGGCGAAGGTGGTGGGGACAGCGATTGAAGAGTGTCGGTTGGTGGAAGAGAACGTGATGCTGGAGCGGCGGCTGGCGCAGGGCGAGCGGCTAGCGACGCTCGGACGGATGGCGGCGACCATCGCGCACGAAGTTAAGAATCCGCTTTCCGCGATCAAATCAATCGCGCAGGTGATGCGCGAGGACAAACGCTTGGATGAAACTCACGGGCGCGACCTCGAATTGATCGTCGGCGAAACAAATCGTCTGAGTCGCAGCGTCACGCAACTCTTAAGTTTTGCGCGCAACGCTCCCGCCATCGAAGTGCCGTGTCATTTGAACGAACTCGTCAATCAGATCGTCCAACTACATCGCGTTGAGTCCGCGACCTGCGGTGTTAAAATAATTTGCGAAACAAACGACGATGCGATGTTGGGCGGAGCGCAGGCGATTGTTTTGCGCGATTGCCTGTCGAATCTGTTGTTGAATGCCTTGCAAGCGACGGCGCGCGGCGGAAATGTGTTGCTGAAAACAAAGCGAGAACCCGAAGCGTTGTTGATTACGGTTAAGGACACAGGGGCGGGCGTGCCGGATGAATTGCGCGAACGCATTTGGGAACCTTTCTTTACGACGAAGCAGCGCGGCACGGGATTGGGCTTGGCGATTGTGCGCAAGCGAATCGAAGAAGCGCACGGCACGGTGGAATTAGAAGATTCAGCGAACGGCGATGATGGGGGCGGAGCGTGTTTTCAACTGCGCCTGCCGCTTCGCGTGGCACAGGGCGTGCCTGAAAAGATGCGGGCATGAACACGCACGACACGAGTTTGATGGAAAAGAATCAACTGAAGAATCCGCCGCGAATCTTGATCGTTGACGACGAAGAAGCCGCGCGCTACGGAATGAATCGCGCGCTCGGCACAAACGGTTATCAACTCGCCGAAGCTTCCAGCGTGCCCGACGCGCGCTCGCGGATCGAAGTTTTCCAACCCGATTTAATCCTTCTCGATGTGAACCTACCCGGCGAAAGCGGTCTCGATTTTCTCCTCGAACTGCGAAAGGAAAAGCGCCCGCCGCTCGTCGTTATGATCACCGCTTACGGTTCGGAACGCACGGCCGTCGAAGCGATCAAGGCGGGCGCGCACGATTATCTTTCCAAACCGTTTGAGATTGATGAACTGCGTCTTGTGGTGAAGAATGCGCTTGAGACGATTCAACTGCGCCGCGAAAATCAGCAACTCCTGCGGCAAATCGAAAAAGAGAAGAGCGCGCGCGGGTCTTTGCTCGGCGAGTCGAAGGCGATGGAGCGTCTGCGTGCGGTGATCGAGAAAGTCGCCGAGACGGACGCGACCGTGCTGGTGCGCGGAGAGTCGGGGACAGGCAAAGAGTTGGTGGCGCGCGAAATTCACGAGCGAGGTGCGTCCAGACGGAGCGGAAATTTCGTCGCACTCAACTGTGCCGCTTTGCCTTCGGAGTTGATCGAATCAGAGCTTTTCGGTCATGAGAAGGGAGCGTTTACGGGCGCGGCGACGCGGCGTCGCGGGAAGTTTGAGCAGGCGGACGGCGGCACGCTCTTCCTCGATGAGATCGGCGACATGAGCGTAAGCGTGCAAGCGAAACTTTTGCGCGCGCTTGAGGAACGCTCGATTGAACGACTCGGCGGATCGGAATCAATTCCGGTTGACGTGCGTATCATCAGCGCCACGCACCGCGCGCTCGAACATGAGATTGCGGAAAACCGTTTTCGCGCCGATCTCTTTTATCGTTTGCGCGTCGTGACAATCGAAGCGCCCGCGCTGCGCGAAAGGCGAGAGGACATTCCGCTACTCGCCGAAGCATTTGTTGCCTCGGCCGCCGCGCGGTATAACTTGCCCCTGCGCAAAATCGCACCGTCTGCCCTGCGCGCTTTTGTCGAATACGATTGGCCGGGAAACGTCCGCGAGTTGCGCAACTCGATTGAGCGCGCGATGGTGCTGGCTGAAAATGAAGAAATAACTTTGCGCGATGTGCCCGAAGAGATCACCCACAAGTCAGACAAACGCGCTACGCAGAGCGTGAGAACAACCGAGCCTGACAGCCCCGCGACGCCAACGCTTGATGTGCCGTTTACGGAGGACTTCAGACAAGACCGACGCGAGTTTGAACGTCGCTACATCGCGCGTTGCCTCGACGATGCGGGCGGAAACGTCACGCGCGCCGCCTCGGTGCTCGGAATGCACCGCCAATCCTTGCAACACAAGTTGCGCGAACTCGGACTCGCGCGCCGCTACATCTCACTCGACGCGCAGGAAAAATCCGACATCTGAAAGATAAAAACCTCAGAATAGAATCCACTGCATAAATCGAACGAGAGAAGATAAGCCACGAAATCACAATCACACGGAAGAACACGAAGCTAAATTGTCAGGCGGCCCGTGACACTCGTTTAACGTTCTTCCGTGAATTCCGCCATTCAGTTTCACTTCACAATTGAGCCATAGCTTCCGATGCCCTCAAACCGTCGGGGCGGCATACCGCTTGCCGGTTGCGTGGTGTGAGAAAAGTTAAAATACCAAAATTAGTTATGGGGGTTGTTGTGAAGACGGGCTTGGTAGCGTTGCTCATGATGACGACGCTGCACGCAGGCGCACCATTCGTCGGAGCGAATGTTCCTGTCGGCAGAGAGACAGGACAAAGAAGCGGACGACGCCATTTGATTCTGTGTGTTGACGGTGTGGGCTTCTCGATGATCGAGCGGATGCGCGGCGAGGGGCATTTCAAAAGCTTCAATTCTCCTTCGCGCATGATCGCTCCGTTTCCGACGTTGACGAACATTGCGATGACAGAGATTCTGCGACCCGTCGGCGCGGGCGAGACGAGCGGCTACGAAGATAATTTTTACGATGTGGAGCGAAACCGTTTGCGCGGCGGACTGGTCGAGCGGTTTAACGATAAAAGCTTCGTTCGGGGAACGTTTCGTGAGTTGTTTGATTATCATCCGTCGGCGCTGAAAAGCGGTTTGGGTTACGCCGCCCCGCCCGTAAGCACTTACCTCGAAGCCTTGAGCGACCTCGTTCGTTTGCGGCAGAAGTTTAACGGCTCGAAAGACGAAACGTATTTCGCATACACGGGAGCGTCCGATTCGCTCGCTCACGTCGGCGGCGAGCGCTTGCTGCGTTCGTTCCTCGCGCGCCTTGACGATACGCTCAAAGACATCGTGCAGGATCACGCTGAAAGTGTTGACGTGACGATCTTCTCCGATCACGGCAATCATTTCAGAAAGTACCGTCGCGCGGATTTGCAATCGACTTTGCGAGAAGCGAACTTCAAACTGCAATCTAAATTGCAGGACGAGCGGAGCGTCGTGATGCCGCAGTTCGGCCTTGTCGGCTGCGCGGTGCTGTTTACCAACGAAACGAATGAGGCGAGGCTTGCCACGAGTTTAATTCGCGTGCGGGGAGTTGATTTCGCGGCGCTTGAAAAAAGTGGAGTCGTGTTTGTCATTAACCGCCACGGCGAAGCGAGGATCGAGCGGCGCGGCGACCGCTTGCGCTATCTCTCCGAACGAGGCGATCCGCTTGAACTAAATTCCATCGTTGCGGAATTAAAAGCGAGCGGCGAGACGGACGCGAACGGCTTCGTCACAGAAGAGAATTGGTTTCAAGCGACACATACTAATCCGAGAACGGATGCCGTAAGGCGTATTTACGAAGGAGCGACGAAGCATGTGCGCAACCGCGCGAATGTGATCCTCAATTTCGAGGACGGTTATTACGTCGGCAGTCGGACGCTCGATCTGTTCACGTTTCTACAAGCGACTCACGGAAATCTCGGACAAGAACAAAGCTTCGGCTTTGTGATGAGCACGAAAAAAGAGTTGCCCTCATTCGTCCCGGCCGCCGAACTCTGGCAAACCATCGGCTCGCCGCGACTGCGTAAAGCGTCGCAAGCAGCTCACGCGCATCATTAGAAACTCACTTCCCACGAATGGCTTCGGCGTCGGCGAGCAAGGTTGAGATACTCGTCATGTTCGTTTTCACATCCCGCATAGCAAAACACCCGCAAGGGTTGAGACTTGTTAGGTGTTTTGGTTTGAAGGCTGCGCTTGCGGTTTATGCAGTTG